>JACNLR010000087.1 GCA_014381385.1 Planctomycetota bacterium
TTCACAGTCAACAAACGTTGTCTCTTCGCGCATGGTGCCTTCGCGGTCTTTATATTTACGGTTCATAGCAATGCCAATCTGCGCAACCGACTGGTTGCTTGGTGTTTGCTTGAGTTCAGGGTCTCGTGTGAGATTGCCCATGATGAGTACTTTGTTGTAGGAAGCCATACTATTTTCTCCAATTTGAGATTCTACCAGAAGATTCAACCAATTCCTGAATCTCTGCGGTTTTTCGTTACGCTTCTGAAACTTCTTCTGAAACTTCTTTAACATCTTCAGGTGTTTCTTGAACAACTTCATCTGTTTCCGCAGTTTCTACGGCTTTTGGAGCTTTCTTTGGCTTGGGCGCTGGGGCATCGTCTTCTTTTCGAGAAACGGTACTTCCAGTTTTACCACTGCTTGCTTCGGTCTTTTGCTCGCTACGGAGTTTGATTTCGTCTGCAAGTGCTTGGGCGCCTTCGTTTGCTTCGATCGTCTCACTTGGTAGATTTTCTGCCCTTGTAACCATCATGCGGAGAATTTCTTCAGATTGGTTACACCTGCGTTCGAGTTCGCTCATTTTCGACGTTGGCGCATTGAAATACACGAGGAAATAGACACCTCGTTTGTTTCCGTCTATTTCATAGGCAAGTCGCCTATCGTCCCATTTGCTGAAATTGATAATGGACACGCCGCATTTATCAAGAATGCCTTTTAGGTGGTCTACCGCATTTTGCAGGTTCGCAGTCGCGGATTGGGGGAAGAGGAACATGCCCTCATACAATGCTGTTCGTTCGTTACTCATACTATTAATTCCTACTTTCTGATTTTCCAGATTCATTACATTTGTTCATAGCTTCATCTATGCCGCACTCAACCCAAGTGATTGCTGCATGCATAGCGCCTTCAATTGCTGGTTCAACTTGTTCTAGTTGCTCGGTTGTGAACCGACCAAGTACATAATCGGCTTGCGGAATAAGCCCAGGCTCGTCCACGCCAATACGAAGGCGCGACCAATCACAATCACCGAAGTGATTTACAATATCTGACAATCCATTGTGCCCGCCGTCTGATCCCGCACTTCGCAATCGATATGTTCCGCAAGGCAGGTGGATGTCGTCAACAATAACGAGAAGGTCAGTTTCAGGCTCTGCTTTGTAAAAAGTGATTGCCTGTTTAATCGAGGACCCGCTGCGGTTCATGAACCTTTGTGGTTTCATGAGCAACGTTTTCTCGCCGTTATATCTTGTTTCTATAAGCACACTGTCGAACTTGGTTGTTGCTGGTTCCCCCATCGCAATTTTATTTGCAAGGCGGTCGATAACGTCGAACCCAACATTATGTCGGGAACGGTCGTACTTTGAACCAGGATTTCCAAGGCCAACGATGAGTTTCATTCTTATTCGCTCGCCTCTTCGCTTGGCGCATCGTCCGATGTTGCTTCGCTGATGACTTCAGGTGTTGCGGTTTCACCGTCAACTGCACCTTCTTCGCCTTCGGCAGGTTCAATTTCTTCTTGGACGATCGTGACGTGTGCGATGTGGCGCTCAGGATCAAGCGTCGCCCTTACGCCATCAGGAAGTTCCAAATCGCCGATCGTAAAGACGCTCTCTACAGTTGTTAGGTCAACTTTGATAGATTCAGGAATGTCTTTTACCATGCATTCGATTTCAATTTGTGGCCTTGGTACTTCAAGAACCGCGCCAGTTGCGGTTGCAGTAGTTGGCTGACCAGAAAAGTCTAGAGTCATTGTCACTGTAACTATTTGCTTAAGGTTAACTCGAGCAAAGTCAACGTGAATCAAATTATCACCTAGATATCCAAACTGAAGATCCTTAACAAGAACAGTGGCTGGTTCGCCATCGCCATTGTCAAGTTCCATAACATGACTCCCGCCATGGAGGTGCGTTAGGATTTCCTTTTCATCTACAGAGACAGAAACAGGATCTGTGCCCTTGCTATAGATAGTTGCAGGCATACGGCCGCTCTTGCGGAGTCGCCTTGCATAGGTTGTTCCGGTTTTATCTCGGAGCTCTACTTTTACTACTGGTGTTTCGTGTGCCATTTTCTTTCCTATTTTCTGAATTTATTTTTTTGGTCCCTCTCCACGATTGAAGAGTGACGAGATTGACATGTGATGGTGAATTCTATGCACGGCTTCACCGAGAAAACGTGCAACACTTAGTACGTGTAAGGTATCGCTGAGTCCATCGAGACGATTGTCTGTAGAGATGGTGTCGGTAATGATGACTTCGCTAATTGGCGATTCGTTGATTCGTTCGATTGCTGGCCCAACACAAACGCCGTGTGTTGCAGCAGCAATAATTTTATTTGCGCCTCTTTCTTTGAGAAGTTTTGCGGCTTCGCAAATAGTTCCAGCGGTTGAGATCATGTCGTCAACCATGAGTACGTTTTTGCCCTCGACGTCGCCAATAAGTCTTTTGGAAATAACTTCACTGCCAGAGTCTCTCCGTTTATCAATGATTGCAAGTTTTGCATCAAGTAATCCCGCATACATGTTTGCAACTTTAACGTTGCCAACATCTGGCGAAACGATAACCATGTCGTCGCCTTGCATGTCGGGGCGAGTTGCGAAATAGTCACAAAATACTTTCGTAGCTGTGAGGTGGTCAACTGGAATATCAAAGAAGCCTTGAATTTGCGCAGCGTGTAGGTCCATGCAGAGGACTCGATTTGCACCAGCTGCAGTAATGATGTTCGCAACAAGTTTTGCTGTAATCGGAACCCGGCCTTCGTCCTTGCGGTCTTGTCTTGCATATCCAAAATAAGGTATGACGGCAGTAATTCGACCAGCGGAAGCTCTTCTAAGGGTGTCAATCCAGATAAGAAGTTCCATCAAGTTGTCGTTTACCGGCATAGCGGTTGACTGAACAACAAAACAATCCCTACCTCGGATGTCTTCATCAATTTTGACGATGATTTCCTTGTCAGGAAACTGTTCTACAGTTGCAGCCGCTATTGGCATTTCAAGATGACTACACATCTCTGTTGCAAGGTGCAAACCGCCGGTTGCTGCGAAAATCTTCATACGTTTATGGTCGTCGTGGCTCATGCGGTTGGCTCCATTTTTGTGTCATTTCTTGAAAGTAACAATGACTCCACTTCTTGAAGTTGCTCTTGCGTATTGATGGATAGGATGTCTTCGGGTGCGACCGCATTGATGACCTCAACTTGGTCGCCGATCTCTTTGAGCATGCGCGGAATTTCAGTGAGATAGTATTCGTTTGTTACGGGGTTTGGCTCAAGTTTGCCAAGACATTGCCAGAGTTTTGATGAATCAAATACCGCATAACTTGGATAGACTTCATGGATTTCAAGTTGATCGCTTGTAGCATTTTTATGTTCAATAATCGCTTCAAAGGAATCATTTTCATCACGAATGATCCTTCCATACCCCGTAGGGTCAGGGATAATGCTTGTAGCAAGCGTTGCTGCTGCAGAAGTTTGTTCTTGCAGCGCGACCATATCAAGCACTGTTGAAGAACGAAGGAGTGGACCGTCGCCGCCAAGGATGAGGATATTACCGTCGAAATCTTGGAGTGCATCTTTGCAAACAAGCACTGCGTGACCAGTGCCAAGTTGTGGTTCTTGCAGAACATATTCGCAGCCAAGAACTGTATCTTGAAAGACTTGGGCTCCGTGCCCAACGACAAGAATGACTCGGTTTGCGCCTGCTTGGCGAACTGCA
>JACNLR010000131.1 GCA_014381385.1 Planctomycetota bacterium
GGATGGGATGGACACCTAATGGCGATGGTGTTAAATCCACCACACGCCTCTTGCGGAACAGATTCTTTTTTGGGCACAATAATTGTTAATGGTCCGGGCCAAAACCGCTCGGCAAGCCTGTCACAAACTTCGCTCCACCTTGAACAAAGTTGATTCGTCCACGCCACGTCTAAAACGTGTGTGATCATTGGGTTGTTTTTGGGTCGCTTTTTTAGTGTGTACACATGGTCTATGGCGGATCTGTCGCGTGTATCACAGCCAAGACCATACACCGTTTCGGTTGGGAAGGATACAACACCGCCCTCGGACAAAATTTTTGCTGCGTGAATATATGTTTCTTGTGATGGTGTGAGAATAGCCATACTGTTCAATTGACCGCTTAATCCACGCCCACTTGATGCTTTTGGGTGGTGGTACCCATTGCTTTGTATAGTTGTGCAATGGATTTATTGTAATTAATGACCGCGGTAATTTCGGCTGTCCTTGCAGAGGCAAGACCAGACTGTGTTTGGAGTTTTAAGTTTAAAAAGGTGGGCGTAAGTCCGGCCATCGTTTCTTCTTCGACCAAGAGTGCGCGTAAGTTTTCTGTTTGTGCGATTCTATAGTCTTTGTTTGCTCGCATAAGGGAGGCGTTTGTCACAATGTTGCGGAGTGATTGTTTGATATCAATCGTTGCCTGTTGAATTCCCTTCTTGTACGAGGCGATTGCTGACATTTGTTGCAGTCGGGTTATCTTTGAGTTTGCTTTTGCTGACCTGTTTCCAAGTGGAATGGACAGGGAAAGTCCAGCAAGATAGTTCACGTAATCACCATCGAACACCTCTTCGTATCCTCTTCCGGTTGTGTCGCCTAGTCCATAAAACGACATTTGTGCTTGCATATCAAGTTGTGGAAGTTGAGCGTTTTTTGCTACCACTATATTTATTTCGCTCGTCTGTATATCCAGAGCTAGTGCTCTGAGGTCTGGTCTGTTTTCAATTGCAGTGACAAGGGCTTGCCTTAGGGATATAGAAACTGTATTTGCTTGAATTATGGTTGTGGGCTTAATAATTGTTTCGGAATCGAGTGGGTATTCGCTTGTATTGATAAGTTTTTTAACGGAGTCTGAGGCGTCATGCACGGCGGACTGTTGCGAGATAACATCTGCTCTTCTTTGCTGAACGGTGGCTACAGCCTGTGCATAATCAGCCATGCTTGTGTCGTATGCCATTCGAAGTTCTAGCGTTCGAACAACTGCTTCGCCCTGCTCAAGAAGCCACTGGTTTATTTGTAACTTCCGCCACTGTAGACAGAGGTCAAGATAATTTTGCTCGGTTGTTGTAATTACTTCGTTGAGTGTTTTTCGCAAGTCTTCAGTTGTTTTGTTTTTATCTATTTGCGAAAGATGGATTTGTGAAAGCGTTACTTTTTCACCAAAGTTTCGCAGGAGCGGCTGGGTTAGGTCGACGGTTCCTATTGTTTGCCAGGCGGGGTCTGGGGAGTAATCAAAGTCTATTGATTCTGTGTCTGTTTTTGTAACGTCTGTCGAAAGTGTGAAGGTTCCGCCGCTATTTAATTTTTTCGTTAGTGAGGCATTTGATGAAAAAATGTCGGACGCCCTTTCCGCCGAACTGACGGGGCGGTTCCCTGAGGCTACCGCTTGTTGTTGGTGTATTCTCGATCTCTTTTTGGATGCTCCGGCACCGAGAACGAAGTCAAACGCTGCTTCGGCGGCTATGACGGATTGTGCTGCAATTTGTGGTTGTAGCGCAGAGAGTTGTATATCGAGATTGTTTTCTATCGCTAATACGACTGCGTTTTCAATGCTTAATTCTTCCGAAGCGGCGGGTTTGTGCTCTAAATCAACCCCAAGCACAACGTCGAGTGTGTCACTGTCGCCCGAGGGTGAAAGTGCTTCTAGCTCTTCTGCCCTATCTTTAAGCGAGAGCTCAACTATTGATGGGGTGTTGTCTGGTAAATGAATCGTTTTGTCGTGGCTGGAGTTTTCTGTGTGTGAATTCGTTTCTTTTTTATCGATGGTTGTTTTTTGAGATTCTGCACCAGACTCGGTAGCTAGGGGGGATACGCAGGCTTGCACAAGAAAAAGAAGTATAAATAGGCATGTTTTTATAAAAATTTTAAACATGTTGTAAGAATACCATCATCTGAGAGTTGCCATAAACGCTCCTTCAAGATACGCTCACGATAACTATTTAACGTCCTACGAAACACGGAAGTCGAGGAGGCCGAAAATGCCCAAAACAACACAAAAAACTTTTCTATTCACCACTTTATCTGCGATTGTGCTCGCTAGTTCAACTTTCTCTTTTGCGCAGGAGGGAACTACGGCTAGTGGTGACACATCTTGGGTTGGAGTTGTCACTTCAGAGCAAGCAAACATTCGGTGTGGTGCAAACGAAAGTTATTATCCAATAGCAACCGCAAACTCTGGCGAACTCGTCTTGGTGAGCGGAAAAAAACAGGATTGGCTGAGGGTTCAAACGGATGGCGCGGTTTTTGGGGATGCTGTTGGGTATGTTAAATATCCCACAGGCTCAACCTCTACTGTTTTGGTTGCAGGAAATAAAGGCGAGGTATTGGCGGACATTGAAGTTCTTGCTAACAATCTTGAATCAGAAGAGCTGTACAGATCGTGGCGACCAATTTGCCGTCTTAAGAGTGGGGATACTTTTGAAATTATCTCTACAGAAAAAACTGACCCTGGAACGCTTCATCGTGATTCATACATTGTGCACACGGTAAAAATGCCAGAGTCGGGTAATGGGTGGATTCGTTCTTCAGATATCCGGCGCGCTTCTGATGATGAGCGGGCTTCGTTTTATGGGGCTCCTGCAAACACAACTAAAGTTGGTAAAAACGAAACCAATCAAGACGACAAGGGGACAACAAAAAGCGTGGGAGTTGAACCCTCGCCCGCCAAGGAAACTGTTGCTGAAGTTTCTATAGATACAGGGGTGGCCCAAGCGGAACAGTACGAACCGTTGTCGCTCGTTGAACTTGAGGCAAGGTGGGACACTATTACTGCCGAGCCAATTATGGGGGCTGAACTATCGTTGCTGCTGGATATGTACAGCGAGTTACTTGCAGAAAGCGAGGGAGACATTGTCGTTGCACAGGTGGCTGGTGGTCGTGTTAAACAACTAGAGGTTTGGAGAAGACTTCAATCGCAGAAAATGCGAATCGAGGCGCTCAAAGAAAAGATGGCGCTCCAAGTGGGTGAGGTAGATGATTATCAATCAATAATGGCGACGTATGGGGATTATGCTGTCGTTGGACGGCTTGCGCTCTCAAACACATTTGATGGAAAATTGCGGCCGCTTATGTTCCGCGTACTAGACCAAAAGTCAGGCAGAACCCTTGGTTACTTGCCCGTAAACGATGATTTTGAACTTTCTGGACTCCTTGGACAAATCGTTGGAGTGACCGGAAAAAGTGCGTGGAGCCCCGCTTGGCGAGTTACCGTGATTGATGGGGAGCGCTTCGATATTTTGTCACCCACTACCGCTATCGTTACACCTGATATACAATAGGACGCTTCTAAATTGCGGAAATCACCATCAGACTCCCAAACGATTTTCTGCACTAGGAACCAAGCCTTCAGTGTTACACAGGTGACAAGGGAAGGTACTTGGGGCATTAGCTCAATTGGGAGAGCGCTGCCTTTGCAAGGCAGAGGTTATCGGT
>JACNLR010000091.1 GCA_014381385.1 Planctomycetota bacterium
TCGTAACGCACGAACAAGCGAAAAACTCCGTAGTGATGTTGAAAACTATTCTCGCGGAATCTACGACGAAAGAACAATTTATCGCTCGGGTTGAAGAACAGTTTGCCCTCTACGAATCTGTAGGTTGCGATGGCGATGGAACCGTACTATTTACAGGTTACTACTCGCCTGATTTTCAGGCATCTCGGACACAGACGAGCGCCTACCCAGCACCCCTCTACGTGAGACCCGCTGACCTTGTAAGCGACCCTTCTTCTGGCACCCCTTTGGGGCGACAAATGGCAAATGGTACTATCGAATCGTGGCCAGCAAGACGAGAACTCCTGCAATCAGGTGACCTTGAAGGAACAGAATTGGTCTGGGTCAAAGATGATCTTGACGCATACATCATTCATGTAAACGGTTCTGCGCGACTTCGTTTGCAAGACGGTGAACTAATGTACATCGGCTACGCAGGAAAAACAGATAAGGAGTACACAGGGCTTGGAAACTCCGTACTAGAAGCAGGTTTGCTCCCACCAGAAAAACTCAGCCTCAGAGCGATACGAAGACTCTACAACAGAGACCCAGAATCAATAAACGAGTTGATTAACAAAAACGAATCCTTCGTCTTTTTCAAAGAATACAACGGTGGAAATTGGCCTGCTGGTTCGCTTGGCGTACCTGTGACTGCGCAGCGTTCGATTGCTACGGATAAAAAAATATTTCCTCGCGGTGGTGTTGTTCTTGTAGATACAACGGTGCGGTCACTTACAGGCGAAAAGAAACCATTTACGCAATTTATGTCTGACCAAGATACGGGTGGTGCTATTCGTGCGCCAGGACGTGCTGATTTGTTTATGGGCGTTGGCCCTACTGCGGGCATCAAAGCAGGCGGGCAATACGCAGAGGGCAAGTTGTATTATTTGTTTTTAAAACCAGACTCACTAGCAACCGTCCAAAACTAATTTTGGGGGCCACGGACGAACGGCTTTGCCATTGCGTTCGTCACCTTCCATTTTGATCGTGCCATCAAACCCAATGCAGTTTTCGAAAGTGTGCATATCTCTTGATGGATCGAAACAAGCGCAGAACGTAAAAAATACGTCCCCAAGATTATCGGGTGAAACATCAGCATCAACGGCAAAGATCATCGTTGCTTCTGTATGTTCTTGGCGCGCTCTCTCTAATGCTCTTGCACCATCGCCGCCCCTATTTTTCTCTACTGAGATAATTTTCACACGTTCGCTTGCAGGTATCGAAGAAGTTGCGTCAATACCGATTTTTCCACCAGCACCAAGTTCCGGCGCAGCATGATCGAGAATATCTAACGCGCCTCGGACGACTTCTATGTCATTGTGCACATCGATACCACTCAATGCAGCAAAGACTGCGTGTTCGTCGTGCACATCCACGCCTTCGTTTACAACTACAATGACTTTTGTCCATGCAAGTTGACCAGCACCCCAAATAGCGTGCATGACTTTCCGAGCATTTTCGCTGTACTGCGAATTAATTTTCACGAAAACGCAATTATGAAATGTTCCAAACCTTGGTAAGTGGTAATCAAGGATATCTGGAATCATCACTTGAAGAAGTGGGAGCATAATTCTCTCGGTTGCTTTTCCCAAATAATAATCTTCTTGTGGCGGTGGTCCAACTACTGTAGTGGGATACACAGCGTTCTTGCGATGCGTGAGGGCTGTCACATCAAGAATTGGATATCTATCTGGCATTGAGTAATAGCCAGTATGGTCACCGAATGGTCCCTCGAATACGGCGCCATCTCCAAGTTCGCCATCTTCTGGTTCCCAACCGCAAGGTCCGCACTCTGTATTGACAAAGCCTTCGATGACAATTTCGCTGTTGGCAGGAACCCAAAGTGGGACTGTCTTTGCATGCACGAGTTCGATGCCCTTGCCGTTCAAAAATCCTCCCATGAGTAGTTCACTCATGCCCGGTGGTAATGGGCATGTCGCTGCGTACGGCAAAACCGTTTCGCCTCCGAAGCAAATCGCAATTGGCATCGGCTGCCCGATTGCCTTCCATGACCTCCAGTGCGCTGCACCATCGTGACAAATATGCCAGTGCATCGCTAAATGTGTTTCATCAATGAGTTGCGATCGGTACATGCCTATATTGTGCGACTTTGGCTTTGCTTCGTGCCGATCATCCGCGTGGATTGTGTGCATCCCAGCAAACGTAATAAACCGACCACCGCCTAAAGAAGTTCTCGATTCTTCCGGTGAAAAATCATACCCAACTTTTTGAGGGTCTCCATCGTAAGGCCAACATTTTATGATCGGGAGTCGAGTCAAATCAACTTCACCGTCCTCGACCAATTGCACGACTTCTTGGCAAAGACCATTCCCCTTCTTTCGTTTTGGTTTCATATTCAACAACGGCTTGAATTGTTTCACCTTTGAGATTAAATCCGAGAATCCTGATGGTGGCGCCATTTTGGTAAGGGATGCAATGGTCTGTGCAATTTCTTCGAAACCTTTCGAACCAAGCGCCTCTTCCATTCGAAAGTAAGAGCCGAAAATATTTATTGCAAGTGGGAAATCGCACCCTTCAATATTTTCAAACAGCAATGCTTCGCCGCCAAGAGTTTCTCTGCCTTTATCAAATGTACCTGCCCTTGTGCTAGGAGTTGGGCACGGCGCTACTGCCTCTATCTGCGCGTATTTCGTCACTTCAAGAATAGGTGACACTTCGCCAGAAATTCGTCGCAATTCACCCGTATTCTCTAAGTGTTGTAAAAAAGATTGTAGGCACCTGTGTGACATATTGAGAATGGTACACTCTGTGGATGGCAGCGATACAAATTCAAGATGTTGAAAAAATGTATCGGGGAAAGGTGCACGCACTTCGCGGAGTATCCCTTGAAGTCATGGATGGTGAAATTTTCGGCTTGCTTGGACCAAATGGGGCTGGAAAGTCAACTCTTGTAAAAATACTCATGACCGTCATTCATGCATCTAGCGTTACTGGGACAATGCTTGGGAGCCCTATTGGACATCGCAAAACGCTTGAGAGCGTTGGATATCTACCAGAACATCATCGTTTCCCTTACTACCTGACCGGCAAGCAAGTCCTACATCATTACGGTGCCCTCTGCAAAATAACTAGAAACGAACGAAAAGCAAGCGCCTCGTCTCTTCTTACTCGCCTTGGACTTTCGGGTTGGGAAAACAAAAAGGTTCATTCTTATTCCAAGGGGATGTTGCAACGTCTTGGGATTGCCCAAGCGCTCATGAACAACCCAAAACTGTTGATTCTCGATGAACCCACCGATGGCGTCGATCCAGTTGGTCGGCGAGAGATTCGAGATTTGCTTGCGGAACTCAGGGACGAAGGCAGAGCAGTGTTTTTAAATAGCCACCTACTTAGTGAACTTGAAATGGTGTGTGATCGCGTGGCAATTATGGTGAAGGGCTTAGTAACAATGCAGGGTACTATTGACTCGTTAACAAAAGATTCAAGGCGATACGAAATACAAATACAAGGAAACGTTCCTGAATGGGCTACCGACTCTTGCGACGAAGTCCACGGAGACAAAATGATTGTGCATGGGGATGACCCTGATGCTATCCAGCCCCTGCTCGATCGGCTGCGCAATGAACAAATTACAATCCGCGCGGTAAAACCAGTTCGAGAAAATTTAGAAGATTTGTTTATGCGTGCAGTCGACTACACCGACACTCCGGGAGCTGTGCAGTAATGCAGTTTAAAGCACTCTTACTCGACGCTTACCGGCAATTGAGCGCAGCCAAACTTTTTTGGGTTACTTTTGGTATTTCTATTCTCGTTGTAGTTGCGTACGGATCGGTTGGCTTCAACGAGCAGGGAATTTCAGTTCTATTTGGACTTTGGGAAATAGAATCGGAACAATTAAATGCTGGAAGTCCATGGTCTCGTGGGCTCTATATTGGTATTTTCTCAAGTTTTCTTGTGAACATTTGGCTCGCTTGGATTGCAACAGTGCTTGCACTTATCTCGACGTGCTCTATTTTTCCAGAGTTTGTACACAGCGGATCTATTGAACTCACAATTTCAAAACCAATTGGCCGCTTAAAACTCTTCTTTTCAAAATATCTTGTGAGTCTGTTGTTTGTTGTATTGCAGGTTGCTGTCTTCTGCGTCGGAGTGTTTGTTTGCGTCGGATTACGTGTTGGCGAGTGGAATCCAATGATTTTTTCTGCTGTTCCGATCGTTGCAACTTTTTTCAGTTATCTCTTTGCTGTGTGTGTTCTCGTTGGCATCGTGACGAGATCAGGCATCACTGCCTTACTCATCACGGGAGTTTTTTGGATGGTACTCTGGACTATCCAAACTTCTGAGACTGTATTGAACCGCATTGTCATCGAGCAGCAAGTAGATATTGAACGATTCAACGAAGGAATTGAAAAAGCAGAAACAGAAATTGTGAAAATCAGTAAAACTTCGGCTGAAGATTTCAGGATTCCAAAACTTCAGCAGCGGATCGAGAATTACGGCAATGATGTTACAGAAGCAGAAGAATTCCTTGGAAAAATCACGGCGTGGCATACACCCACTTCATGGGTACTTGCAGTTTGCCCGAAGAATGCACAGACTATTGGTTTACTACAGCGGTGGCTCAACGATCCAGATGGTTTTGACATTACAGCGATAATGGCTGGCGACATGCGTTCCATCGAGGGTACAGACGTGGAAGAATTTGATCGAACCACTCGGGGTGCGCGGGAAAGAGAGACAATGCGGCGAATGGTAGATGAGTACGAATCTAAATCCCTTTGGTATGTAGTGGGCACTTCGTTACTTTTTGAAGGATTAATTCTTAGCCTTGCCTCGCTGTATTTCTGCCGTAAAGATTTTTGACTGGCACTAACCAGCGCCGAGTTCTCGTCCACGATCGCGTGCCGCTACGATTGCGTCTGCAATTGCTTTAGGAACATTTCTGTCTTGCATTACTTGTAAAGCGGCAGCAGTTGTACCACCCTTACTCGTCACAGCTTCTCGCAACTGCCTCGCGCTTGAAGCATCACGAACTAAAAGTTCAGAGGCACCAAGTACGGTTTGTTGCGTTAGAAGTGTTGCGGTTTCTCTTGTAAGCCCTGCTTGAATCCCACCTTCAATCATTGCTTCAGCGAGCAAAAATAAATACGCAGGCCCGCTTCCACTTACTGCGGTGACGGCATCTAACTCTGCTTCTTGCACATCAACGACAACACCAATAGCCGAAAATAACTTGTTTGCTAGTGCGGCATCCTCGAGCGTCGCAGAACTCCCAAGCGCAATTCCTGCCGCACCGAATCCAATACTACATGGCAAGTTGGGCATGATCCGAACAATGCGATTGTGCCCAACTTCTTTTGCAATCTGGGAAGTTGAAACTCCCGCCATTATTGAATACACAACATCCGCCCGTATGCTCCCAGCGACGGTTTCAAACACTTGGGGCTTCACTGCTAAAAGCGTGCAGTCAGAATCGGGGAGCTCTTGCGCTGATGCTGTTGCAATGCAGCCCAATTTCGTAAAAAAATCTCTACTTGTTTGATCGGGATCTGCAATTGCGATTTCACATCCCTCCAAGACCCCGCCTACTATTGCTCCCTGTATGATGGCTTTAGCCATATTTCCCCCACCGATAACAGTTAGTGTAATGCGCATGCGTAAAGGGTACACTATCACCATGACAAACGGCAAGGGCAAAACCATAGCACCACTTCCATTCGAATCACCTATCGCAGAAATCGACAAGCAAATTCTTGTGATTCAAGAGAGCGACGATGCAGTTCAATACCAAGAAGAACTCACGGAATTGCAAGCAACCAGGAATAGTTTGCTAAAAAAGCTCTATGAAAATCTTACCCCTTGGCAGACCGTGCAAGTCGCACGTCATCAAAATAGACCCCAAACAACCGATTACATCCGAATGATTTGTAGGGATTTCCGCGAACTCCACGGGGATAGGCACTTTGGAGATGACCCTGCAATCATTACCGGTTTTGCCAGAATTGGGTCACACAAGGTCATGGTCATCGGACACCAAAAGGGTAAAGATACTAAAGAACGGATTGCATGCCATTTTGGTTGCGCACACCCTGAGGGCTATCGAAAAGCCCTAGCAAAAATGAAACTTGCTGAAAAATTTGGGCTCCCCGTTGTAACGTTGATTGATACACCAGGAGCCTACCCCGGATTGAAAGCCGAGGAACGGGGGCAAGCTGAAGCGATAGCATTGAATCTCAAGGAGATGAGTCGACTCAAAACGCCGATTGTTTCGGTAGTTATCGGAGAGGGTGGCTCCGGTGGTGCACTAGGTCTTGGAGTTGCAGATCGAGTTGCAATGCTTCAATACTCTTGGTACTCCGTTATCAGTCCAGAGGGTTGTGCCGCAATCTTATGGAAAATTGCGAACGAAGAAACAAACCAGTCTGCTGCGACAGCGCTTGCCCTCACGAGCCGCGATAACCTGAAAAATGGCATAATCGATGCCATAATTCCTGAGCCAATTGGAGGAGCGCAGCGCAGTAACGAAACTACTGCTAGTAATCTTGAAAAGTGGATTGTTGACTCTCTCAACGATTTGGCACGCTTTAATCCACAGACTTTGGTGCACCGTAGATATGAAAAGTTCGCTGGAATGGGCGTCGTTAGCACAGACGTTTCCACCGATTGACGGCACTGCAAAAACAGGCTAAAATGCAACATTCTCCGC
The DNA here is from genome assembly GCA_014381385.1 of Planctomycetota bacterium. GTDB lineage: Bacteria > Planctomycetota > Phycisphaerae > Phycisphaerales > SM1A02. Next base: position 6,686 of record JACNLR010000091.1, read on the forward strand.
ACGGTATTACCCCTTGGGTGCATATCTAACTCGTTTTATTGCAAGGGGTTACGAAAGGACAAGGTCGTGGCTAAAAAGAAGACAGTAAAGAAAAAAACCACTAAAAAAGCATCGAAAAAGGCAGCAATAAAAAAGATCGTTAAAAAAACAACAAAAAAGGCCGCCAAGAAAAAAGTTGCGAAGAAAAAAAATACAAAAAAGATCGCCAAGAAAAAAGTTGCTAAAAAAGTTGCTAAAAAAGTAACGAAGAAAAAAACCAAAAAACGTGTTCCTCCGCCAAAGATTGCTGAAGCAAAAGTAACCCCTAAAAAGAGGACTCGGATACGCAGAGGTGTCTCTGTATCTGATGCTGCACGAGTCGAAGAAGCAGATGATCAGGGTTTCGTTTTTATCAACGGTCGAAAAGTGCGTTTAATTTCTACAGATGGAATTACAAAGAAGAAAAAACGATCCTCAAAAACAAAGAACAAAATCACTGAGGATAAAAAAAATCTCAATCTTAAAACTTCTCTCACAGCGAAACAACTACGTGGATACCGAGACCGATTGATGAAGTATCGAGCAAGGTTACTTGTTGATCTTGGTACGATCGAACAAGAAGCACTCGACGTCAATGCTGATATCAGCCACATGCCGATTCACATGGCAGACGTTGGGAGTGATGCATACGATCAAGATCTTAAACTAGGCATCGCTGCAAGCGAAAGAAAACGCATCATCGACATTGAAGAAGCGCTTGTACGAATCAAAAAGAAAACATACGGTGTTTGCCACGAAACTGGAAGACCAATTCCAGATGCTAGACTGCGGGCAAAACCATGGGCTATGTACACAAGAGAAGCTGCAGAGATCATCGAACGGCGAACTAGAAACAGATGATAGCGAACCCAGCATGGAAATCGCCACGAGCATGGTTGATTTTGCTAACTGTTATGGTTGCTGGGTTTACAGTTGATGTACTTTCAAAGTCTTGGGCGTTTCAACATGTTGCTACCCAACCTGTACTGCTTGAGCGTGACCAACTTCTCTCAAATCCGCACTGGACTCCAATCCCAATACACGAAGGTACTGTTGTAATTCCTGGAAGAATATTGAATTTTCGCCTAGTGCTCAACGATGGTGCAGTTTTTGGAATCGGGTCTCAAAAAAGAATATTTTTTATATTCTTTACCTTTGCAGCACTGGGAATTGCAGGTTGGATTTTTAGCAGGCATACCACAAAAGCCAATACGCTCGCGCATATTGCAATTGGGCTTGTTCTTGGTGGAGGGTTAGGGAACTTGTACGATCGAGTTTTCATTGGTCGGGTTCGCGATTTTATGTACCTTTTTCCTGATAGACACCTTCCTTTTTCTTGGGCTTGGCCTGGAAACAACACTGAATTGTTTCCTTGGATTTTTAACACCGGTGATGTGCTCCTCCTCACCGGCATGGGGCTCTTGATGTTTTTTTTCTGGCGGCAACCAAGCCTAGAAAAAAGTACTACAGAGTGAATGGCAGTCTGCACTTTGAAAGTGTCTCCTAGTTAGGCGCTGTAAACATAGAACTGCCGTATTCCTACGTGAGAAGTTCCTGCACACGCTCTGGGCTTATCAAATCTTCCTCTGTAAGAAACTCTGGCAAATCTTCCAATTTCAATGCTAATTCAAGCGTAAACTTACCAACTTCCGTTCGGCGTATTTCCGTGCAGTAACCACCAGCACCGAGCTTCTTACCTAAGTCTCTCGCAAGCGAGCGAACGTAGAACCCCTTCGCACACGTGATGTCTATTGCTACAAGTGGCCACTCATACGTGAGCACTTTGATAGCGTGTACGGTGACTGGCCTTGGTGCAATTTTTACATCCTTTCCCTTTCGGGCAACTGCATAAGCACGATGTCCATCTATCTTCACCGCGCTAAAAATCGGGGGGGCTTGCAATGTTTCACCCATAAAAGTCCCCACCGCTAGCTCTATTTTTTCCCTCGTTGGTATCTCAACAACATCCACTTCTTGACGCGGCGATTCTGCATCCAGTCCCGCAGTTGTCGCAGAAAGGTCGATAACCGTTGTATATCGCTTGTGGGTATCCATCATTTGGCTAAGTTTTTTTGTCATCTTTCCAACGCCCAGTACTAAAACGCCCGTAGCTAAAGGGTCAAGAGTACCAGCATGCCCCGTCTTCATTTTCATACACTTTCTGCGCACAAGATTGACCATCGACATAGAAGTTGGACCAAGCGGTTTATCTATAACAATTACACCGTGTAGGTCTGGTTTGCTTGGTTGCTCCATATCGGTACAATACCCTGTTCACTGGACAGGTGACCGAGCGGCTGATGGTGCAGCACTGGAAATGCTGTGTGCGCCTTGTGCGTACCGAGGGTTCGAATCCCTCCCTGTCCGTTATTTCGAAAGAGAACCAGCGGCACTCGCGAGTGCTTGCCCAAGTGCCTCTTCAACTTTCACCTTGGAAAAATATGTTTTGTATGTGCCGAATGCGGCTGCGTTATCTTGTAACTGCTCGCATCCGATTGCGAGTTCGACTGCTTTCACTATTGCACTCGCATTTCCTTGCTCAACCCAGTGGAAACCTGAAGTTGAACTCGCAAGTAATTCCTTTGGATATGCCTCGCTTCGCATAGTCAAGACAGGTCTACCACAAGCAATCGCTTGGTACACTTTGTTTGGAATAACACGCGAAGCTTTGTCACCCGTGCCAAAGATTCCCAGAACAAGGTTTGCGTTATGAATATACGTGGGTAAGGATTCGTACGGACAATCTTCCCAACCAACAAAATGTACATTGGGCAGTGATCCACACTTTTTGATTGCCCCTGCTTTCATCGGACCGTCCCCTACGAGCGTCCACTCTATTGCTGGGTTCGTATTTTGAAGAATCGCTTCGCAAATCGTATCAACACCGTGCAGTTCAAGAAAATTTCCATAAAATAAAACATGGTATTTCGATTGGTCGCCTGTTTCTTTATTTGCAATCGGTTTAAAGAGTTGTTCTTCAGCACCAACTGGAATAACGAAAATATTTTCACTGCGCACATTAAATTTTTCTTGAAAATACTGCGCATGCAACCAAGTATCTGCAATCAGAACATCGGCTAGTTGAAATAGTTTCGATTCCCAGCGAAGCAAGCGGTCAGCAGCTTTACTGGTTGGTGCAAATTTGTTTCGCTCAAAAACCTGTTTATCGTATGCACTAATCAGGGGATCAAAAATAAGCGGAATGTTTTTTTTCTTTGCCCACTTACTAGCGCTTACTACATCACGCTGACGAAAACAAGGCACCCAGACGAAATCGGCGTTGCAACCAGATGTTACTTTTGCTTCAAGATGGCCTGTGAAAGCGCACCTAGGTTTAAAGTCATACACAGAAAAGCCCAATTTCTGCATAGCACTACGAATAACACCGTTGCGAGAATAAGAAACATCTGATCTCCCCCACCAAACTACTCGCTTTGCATCAAAAGCATCATTTGTCATTACGTTTTTTGTGCTCTAATTCACGAAGTTTTGCGTATCGGATAAATCGCATGAACGCATACATATGACTCGTGAGAATGCCATCTATGCCGTTGACGAATTCGCGGCGTAACAAGTAAGACTTCCAAAATGCAAAAAATGGAAGGATGAGCATTGCAAGGAAATTCGTTTTCCTGCCCTTCTCTAAAAGAACTTCTGCTTGCATCGTGGAATAGCCGTTTGTTTTTTCAACATGATGTTGTAATGATCTAAACGACCGATGGTTAATCATCGATTTTAATGTTCCAATTGTAACATCGCTTGGAACGAGAACTGAATCGTGCACAATCTCGTCCTTAAAACCACAGATGCTTTTCTTATACATACGAACAGTTTTGAGAAATGCCGTCCATGGATGACCATGTTGTTGAAAGCCATAAATAGGGAGCCTAGGGATTCTATAGACTTGAAGTGGCGGTTCACCATTTTTAAATAGTCCAATAATCTCATCTCGCAACGCGTCAGTTACTTCTTCATCCGCGTCTAAATTAAACACCCAGTCGTGCTTACAGAGCTTTTCGCCGTAAACCTTTTGTGGTCCGTATCCCTTCCATGCATTGAACACAACGTTCGCGCCTAATTTTTCGCTTATCTCGACTGTATCGTCACTACTTCCGCTATCGATAACAATGACTTCGTCCACCCATTCAATAACGCTTCGAATCGTAACGGGTATACGATCCGCCTCGTCTTGTGCGATGATAAAAACTGAAATAGGGCAAGGGTTCATTGTTTGGTAACCATATACTCCCTTAGATTATACTTCAGGGAGATACCGCATGACTTCGTTGTCTCTATACGGGAGTACCCCTATTTGCAATTGACCGGATGCTTCCCATTTTTTCCACCAATATTCCGAAAACTCGCGAACGGTTTGCGGATTCCCCGTTCCAATGTTTCGAATACGTGGTTCGCCAGAAACAGGGGAATCACTCGTAACGGCTTGTAGAAACTTCTTAGCAACTTGTTCAACCGAAATGAAATCACGAACTTGATCGCCAAGAGTCATCTTGTAATTCTCGCCTGAAACGGCTGCGCGGTGTAAGGATGGATATAGTCGATTTGGATTTTCGCCTACGCCGAAAACATGAAACAATCGAAGAATTTGCAATTGCACTTTTTTTTCTGTAGCCCATGCTACTAACGCCTTCGATGCTTCTGCTTTTGAGGATGGGTATGATGCTGTTGGTTGCAACGGCGCATCGACTGGGATTTTGTCGTATTCTTCCGCTGCTTTTCCATATTCAAAACATGAACCAGCCACTACAAATTTTTGGACTCCGGCGTTACGCGCTTGATCGAAGAGTTGTAGCGTTGCTGTAACATTCCAATAAAAGCAATTCTCGTACGAATCGTACGGAGGGTTAGGCGTGTGTGCTGCAAAATGTACGAGAGCATCACAACCCTGTAAATGTTCTGAATATTCTTCGTCGAGAGCTCCGTCAAGCCAAAGAGGATCCGTTTCTAATGGGATTCGAGTTTTGCTCTTTGGTCTTCGCAATGCAACAATCTCGTGACCCTTATGCAGTGCTCTGTGCAAAAAGTGTGATCCAATAAAACCCGTGCCACCTGTTACAAAAATTCTCATGTAACTACCTTGCGAGCATAGGAATCAAAAGATTCATGCGACGTATCCCTTTCTGAAAGAATTGGAACTTTACAAGGCCAATCAAAACCAAAACTGTTCCACATAATCCCACCCTCTGCTGATTGTTGTTGCTCAGAAGAAGCGTTATAAAACAAAACAGAATTATCATGTAAACTCAAGAAACCATGCGCCAAGCCTTCTGGGATAAACACAGCCTTCCCATCACCTTCCTCAAGGTGGAACGAAGCGGTCTTCCCGAACGTAGCCGAATCTTTTCGAATATCGAGGACAACATCAAGAACACTTCCAGCCATGCAGATGATTAGTTTAGAGTGCGCGTGCGGTTCACTTTGAAAATGCATGCCTCTTAAAACATTTTTTCGCGAAGTTGAATAAAACTGCTCTTTGCATTGCATATCGATGCCATGTTCTTTATACATAGACTCGTTAAAGATCTTTGTAAAACTCCCCCTGTTATCTGGAAATAAATCAAGCGTTACAAGTGTACAACCTTCAACTAGTGTTGATTCGTATTTCATATCATTGCGCTCCGTTCAAAAACGTATCTAGTTGCTTGGCAATGTACAACATCATTTCTTCAGTAATAGCTGGATAAACCCCGAGCCAAAAAGTATCGTTCATTATTACATTGGTATTAGTCAAATCGCCAACTACGCGATATTGAAGATCTTTAAAATAAGGCTGCTTTGTAATATTACCCGCAAAGAGAAGTCGAGTCCCGATTTTGCAAGAATTTAAATACATCAACAATTCAGTACGTGTTTTTGCCGAGCCTTCTAAGAGCGTTATAGGATAGCCAAACCATGATGGATCAGAATTTTCTGTGGCTTTTGGGAGGAGCAATTTGTCTGCAAGCGGTTCCAAACATGTTGTCATAAAAGTAAAGTTCTCCTTTCGCTTTTCGACAAATCCCTCAAGCCTTTCCAGTTGGGCAACTCCGCAAGCTGCTTGCATATCCGTAATTTTCATGTTGTAGCCTGCATGCGAATACACATATTTGTGGTCGTACCCGTCTGGTAGATCTCCGTGCTTCTGCGTAAACCTTTGTTTGCACGTGTTGTCACAACCAGGCAAGCAGTAGCAATCCCTACCCCAATCTCGAAAGGATTCAATTGATGTTTTGAGCTTGCAAGAGTTTGTCGCAACAGCGCCGCCCTCTCCCATTGTTATGTGGTGAGCGGGGTAAAAACTATACGTAGCAATATCGCCAAACGTTCCTACCTTTATTCCTCCAAAAGTAGAACCAAGTGCATCGCAACAATCTTCGATGAGCCAGAGTCCTTTTTCATCCGCGAATTTTTTTACCGCAGCAACGTTAAAAGGATTCCCAAGCGTGTGCGCAACCATTATTGCTTTTGTTTTTTCAGAGTAAGCTTCGTCTAACTTGGATACATCAATGTTATAGTCTGGAATATTTACATCAACAAATACGGGGATTAAACCATTTTGAATAATCGGATTTACCGTGGTTGGAAAACCGGCCGCAACTGTGATGACTTCGTCTCCCGGCTTTAATTGGCGATCACCGAGAGTGTGGGAAGTCAGAGCGCTTAAAGCTAGCAAGTTTGCAGACGAACCCGAGTTTGTTGTTAGGACATGTTTTACACCGAGAAATTCTGCGAATTTTTTTTCGAACAGAGAATTAAACCTACCCGCCGTTAGCCAAGCATCGAATGCAGCTTCAGCCATCAATTGAATCTCACCAGAACCGATTACTTTCCCAGAAACAGGAATTGTAGTTTTCCCAGGAACAAATGGCATTGGGGTATCTTCACCAACGGTATATTCACCGACAAGATTCGATAATTTTGATTGCAATTCACTTTTCAGAATAGCACTGCCCTACCAATTCCAAATATTCTTGTATCTGCAACAAACAAAGTTGTTTTGCGTCCTCGCCAGAATCGAATTTTTTATGCCATTGCACAATCCGTTCTAGTGCTTCAAGCAACGCCCACCGTGGTATCCAATCCAAACGAGTTTTTGCTTTTGCACAATCGAGTTTTAAATAATGTGCTTCGTGTACATGATTCTCGCCATCAACGCCCCAACCTGCACCATCGCCCCAGAGGTCGGCCAAATTCTTGACAACCCAGTCTACAGGTTTAGCATCGCAAGCATCTGGGCCAAAATTCCAGGGCTCTGCGAATTCATCCCCATCAACATGCAATCTGTTGGCTAAACAAAGATATCCAACGAGTGGTTCCAATACGTGTTGCCATGGTCTAATGGCGCTGGGACTTCTTAGGTGTACTGTTTCGTTTTTTGCAAATGCACCGAGTACGTCTGGGACGAGCCTATCCTCTGACCAGTCGCCACCACCGATTACATTTCCAGCCCTTGCCGTTGCAATTGCAGTTTTGTGCGTGTTGTAATTAGCACTCGGAAAGTACGAATTACGATAGGAAGAAGTCAATAACTCCACGCAACCCTTGCTGCTGCTGTATGGGTCGTAGCCACCCATAGCATCTGTTTCGACGTATCCCTGCAACTGTTCAAGGTTCTCATAACATTTGTCTGATGTGACAATCACCGCTGCTCGGACCGAGTTTGTATTCCGTATTGCTTCAAGTACATGCAATGTACCCATCACATTTGTTTCGTAGGTTTCAACTGGGCAATCGTAGGATCGTCTAACGAGTGCTTGCGCCGCTAAATGGAACACTATCTCTGGTTGATGCTCCTGAAAAAGAGCCGTCACCTTTTGTGCATCTCGTAAATCTTGGTAGATACTCACCATGCCATCTTCGCAATTTGAAGCTTCAAACAAATTAGGTGTTGTTTCTGGAGGTAATGATACGCCAGTCACATCGGCTTCTAGTTGTTGCAGAATGAGCGAAAGCCAACTCCCTTTAAAGCCAGTGTGCCCTGTCACAAGCACCTTTTTGCCTTTCCAAAAATGAACATCCATTACCAAATTTTCCAAGGCGCGTTGTTTGAATCCCAAAGTTTTTCAAGGAGTTGCTTGTCCCGAAGCGTATCCATTGGCTGCCAGAAACCATCGTGCTCGTAAAACATCAGTTCGCCCTCTTTTGCAAGTTGCTGAAGCGGCGCTTGCTCCCAAATCGAACTGTCACCATCGATATACGAAAGAACTTCAGGCGATAAAACAAAAAAGCCGCCGTTGATTAACCCGCCGCCGCCGATTGGTTTTTCATGAAAGTCAATGACCTTATCACCATCTATTTTCAGTGTTCCAAATCTTCCGGGAGGTCTTGTTGCAGTTACTGTAGCTTTTTTCCCATGGCTCTTATGCAACTCTATTGTCTTCTTAATATCGATATCAGCAACGCCATCACCGTAGGTAAAAAGAAATGCTTCCTCATTTTCAATATAACTCGCTACCCGTTTAAGACGACCGCCGGTTAAGGTGGATTCCCCTGTGTCAACGAGCGTCACGCGCCATGGTTCCGCTCTGCGTTGGTGCACTTCCATTGAATTTTCTTGCACATCAAACGTCACATCTGAATTGTGAAGAAAATAATTTGCAAAATACTCTTTAATGACGTATCCCTTATAGCCACAGCAAATAATGAAATCGTTAATCCCATGCGCAGAATAGCCCTTCATGATGTGCCATAGAATAGGTTTAGAACCAATCTCAACCATAGGCTTGGGTCTAAGAGTCGATTCTTCAGCAAGTCTAGTCCCCAACCCACCAGCCAATATAACTGCTTTCATATTTTGATTTCCTTGCGCATCGCTCAATTATACTGCAAGCCCAATCCTCGTATTAGAAATTGGAAAACCTGCAATCATCCCCAATACGGCCAATACTCCGGTAACCAAGCGCTTGCATTTCTTCCGTGATTTGCTCACCACGGTCATCTGAAAGCACTTCCACTTGCAGGATTATCTTGTTTTGTTGTAGGGTCTTACGCATACCTTGTAGTACTTGTTTTTCGTGCCCTTCCACATCTACTTTGATAAATATTCGTTTGTTTGCGTATGCATATTCATCATCGAAGACGACGCAAAGAATTTTTTCGGTTTCGGTGTAGCTCGAACGCTCTTCGTTTATTGAAGAGACCCCTGTCGAACTCGGGTCGATTTGTATTGACACAGTTGACCTCGAATCACTGAGCGCTTGATTCCGTGGAACTACACGTCGATTTAAACTATTAACAAAGATATTTGCACAGAGTTGATTGTAGTTACGCACTACCGGCTCGAACGACAATACTTGTAAACTTTTAACATTGTTTGCAAGCATAATTGAGTACACACCAAGATTCGCACCAACGTCTATGAATGTATCAATTTTATGTTCACGTATCAAGTCAATTGCTGTTGATATCTGTTTTCGTTCGTAGGGCTGGCAAATAAGCAACCTTGAATCAATCCAATTCTGATTGTCTAACAAAAAATTACATCCTTGCCTGTGCGCAACGCGATACCGACGCGCGAACAAACGAAAAAATCTTTTTGCAATACTCCAGTGGATTTTTCTCAATTAGTGCTCCGCTCTTTGCAACACTGTTCGATCGCCACGATGCAATTCGACTAGATGAACCACGATGACTAGCAATACTATTGGCACCCACCACAATTTGAATAGAGGTGGCATGGTATTGAACGGGTTGATAATAAGCAAAAACGAGAGCATCCATGGATACGTATATAAATTAAATCCGCCTCTTGATTTGCATGTCAAAAATACAAGAAATGCTATTGCTCCAACAAGACCGAAAAAACCTACCATTCCAGTTTCAGCGAGAATGCCTATCCAAACATGATGCACGTGATAGGCATCGTTAACAAGTAATACTTCGTTCCCCATTTCCGAATCCGGTTTGTGCGATTGATATGCTTCTTGGAATGAGTTTGCTCCAATACCGGTGATTGGCTCTTCGTTGAACATGCTCCAGCTAGCCTCCCAAATTTCAATGCGGCCTGAGAGCGCCCTGTTCAAATTGTTGCGAAAATCGCCTTGCTGAAAAATTGCCGTCGTTGTTTCAAATCTAGCTTTGGCAATGGCTGAATTCGTAATGCCAACCCAGCCTACGAATACTAACATTGGCACAAAACAAGAGATGAAAATGAGTCTTCCACAAGTCGTTCTAATATAGAACACATAGAAAACGAAAATAGAGAGGATAAATGTAAGTATGTCCGTCCGAACGCCAGTAAAAAATAAAGTAAAAGCCAATACTAAGATATACACAATTTGACAAGTCCAACCAAAACGCGCGAGCCATTTCAGTGTAATGGGGAGAGTGACTGTAAGTAACATCCCTAGATGTGTATTTGAAAATGGGCCACTAACACGAACTGTAGCTACCATTGGATTTCCGAGCAAATCATTGCCTGTGAAGTACTGTACTATTGAATCAAGGACCCATACGACCGATGTTATCGCAATGATTGTTACCAAAACATCGAGTAATTTATAGTTCATGCATAACGAGAAGATTGTGACTCCGGCAAAGAAAAAAACTGGTAAGAATCCAGCAAATTTGGTCGTTTCTCCAGAGTTTACAGTACTAAGCAGCGAGAAGACGCCCGGCAAACCCAGCAACAGCACAACAATTCCAATCTGTTTGATCCCGATTGATCGTGCGATAGATTTGTCATTATGAAATACCAAAACGCCTGCAACAGCGAGCGAAATAAACGCAATTTGCGAGAGGTTACCAAATGGCTGCCCGACAAATAACATCGCAGTTAGGCAAAGGACAATAACTTCTTGCAGCGTAATCGTGCCAAAAATCTTCACTGCGGTTGCACCTCGCATTTAGATAAACATTGATAGAGTTTGAGAGTCTGAGAACACATCGAATCGAGTGTATACGAATCTTGTTTTTGTAGCGTTGGTGGCTCCGTCAAAAATCCTTTTGTTTTTTCAATTGCTTTCTGGATCGCCCCAACAGGCACAAGCCCTATTGGGAATAGTTGCGTAAGTTGCTCTTGCACGCCCCCGTGTGAATATCCAATCACTGGCTTGCCCATACTTAACGCTTCTAACGTTGTTCGTCCGAAGGATTCAGGCGTTGTCGAAAGCGAGTACACAATTGTTGCTATCGCAAGTATTTCTTTTAGGTCTCTTCTATGACCCACAAAGGTAATATGCGACTGCAATCCAAGTTGTGCAACTTGTTGCTGTAATTCACGAGCGTATCCTGCTTTTGTTGGGTGCGTACCACCGACGATTACCCCATGCACATTTTCTCCCGCCTTAACAAGCGTATCGATGATGGTAATAAAATCTGCATGACCCTTTAGTCTTGTTAGGCGTGCAGGCAGAGTAAGTAGTTCTTTTCCTACCATTTGGGGAAATTTGACGTGCCAATCATCTATCCATGTCTGATTTGGCGCATACCCCAACGGGTAAGTTTCGCCGTCGACGCCTCTGCAAATAACCTGCACATTGGAAGGATTTGCAAATGTATAGTTTTTCAAGATGTAAGCTCGAATGCATTCCGAAACAGCTATAACTTTTTCGCCGCGAGCCATGATACTGCTGTACTTGCCAACAGAGTAGAAACCGTGCACAGTTGTCACAAGTTTTGGGCGTGCATTCTTCTGTAATTTTTTCCATGCTAGGTATCCAACCCAAGCTGGCAAACGCGAACGCAAATGCAGAATGTCGATTTTTTCCTGCTGCAACATTTTTTTGACTTTTGAAATGTACCGAAGTGTTGCTAACGATTTCTTACCGATTGGCCACTGAATGTGCTCGCTGCCATCGTTTGTAAGTTGTTCAACCATTTCACCGCCACCCGAGATAACAATGGAACGATGCCCATGGCTAACAAGATATTTTGCCATTTCAAGTGTGCCACGTTCGACACCACCACCGCGTAATTCTGGCAACATCTGCACGATTGTGAGCTTCTTCGTCATGCAACACGCTCCAGAATAATCGAAGCTACTCTTGACGATTCATCAAACTCTCGAGGCTTGTGTTGGCTTGTTGGCTTTTCTTTCCAAGTTTCGTACTGCATGACTGCGCCATTTTCAAGCAATTCAGCTAAGCCGTTGCGTACACGAGATTTCTTTCCGGTTTTCTCAAGTGTAAATACAAATGTCATCGCTCCTGAACTTAGCGCTTCGTACACCATGGAGACACTATCGGGTGTTACCCAAATCTGACCAGAACTATAGTAATGCTCGCGCAACCACACAGAATCTGTTTCTGCGAAGGGAACAATATTTACTTGTGTGCCTTGCAGCAATGCAACAAAAGTTTCTGGCGTTCTTCTTGAAGTTGTGAGCGTCCATTGCACTTGCGAGTTTTGGTGTACCACTTCCTTTATCTGATTTGCCACGCGAGCGTCATCCCAGAGATAGTGCGAGGATTCACCTCCAACGAGAATAAGCCCCTTCTCTACATCTTTATTCTTCACGAACTCCACTGCGTT
>JACNLR010000221.1 GCA_014381385.1 Planctomycetota bacterium
GCGGCGTTAGTCGGATCGTAATGATGCGTGATAATCTTTCTACTGCAGTTTCTGAAAAATTGTTTGGTAAGTCAGCAATAACAAGGAAACGATACGGCTCTGCAATTTCGCCAGCTTGCTCGTTGTACGCATCGATTGACTCAAAATCGTTGCGCAAATATTTCTGAATGACAGTTTCCATGTGCTCGGTGAGACGGGCGAGTTGCGTTTCAATGTGCCGAGGTTCCGTCCATGCTCTATCTAGAAGTTGAGACTCCTCGTAATCAGCAAGGTGTAAAACACCAGCAAAACTTTGACCAAGACCGACAGGGTCAATGAGCGTAAATTTTGCTTTGCCTGCGGGTAACGCTGTTAGCGATCGAATCATCGCATTTTGAAGAAGTCCAATCGCTTCCGTTCGCGTTTTTCTTGTGGAAGAGATGAGGATTGATGCATCATTTGGAAGAGTAGAGGCAAATGCTGCATCAAGCAATGCGTCGCCATGAAGTGAAAAGAGATCGGATGGGGGAAGCGTGCCGCCAATGGTTTCTAGGTTAATTGAAAAAGTTCCAACTGGAATATGGAGGGTTGAATCTAGTCGGGGCTTCCAGTTGCCCCATGCACTTGACCATGCGGGATGGTTTTTTTGCATAGTTTCTTTTTGTTTTGCAATTTCTATTTGAAATTCGCGCATCTTTTCATCCCACGTACTTGTGAGTTGATGCATCGTTTCTTTTTCGATACCATCAATAGAAGCGAGCGAGGAAGCGCAAGTCTTGCCCGCTTTGTCTTTCGTTGTAGTTTCGTCTTGGTCTATGTTTTGCATAGAAGTTTCGTAGGATTGTTCAACTTCCTTTGCGTCTTCTTCTATGTTTCCAGATAATTTTTCCTCAACATTACGGAAACGTTTTTTTTCTTTATCTAAATCTTTCTTGTGTAATCGCTCGATTTCTTCTAACTTGGGCAAATACTTTTCTTCAGCTTTTTTAATTTCACTGTCGCGGTTTGCAGTGACTCCAATTTCTTGTTCTTTTCGTTTATTGTCAATTACTTTTCCACTTGTAGCGTAGGAAAGTTTTGCCTTACTCACGCATTGCGAAAATTGCACGATGCGTTTTTGAATTGAGTTTTGACCTGAAACATACGTTAAAGCGAGGGCGCCGATGGCGACGAGCATTGCGATGGCTGGAATGCTAAAGAAGGCGAGTGTTTTTTCCCAACCGGTGTAGGCGCCAGCTGCAAAAACGGCAACAGCTGTTACAAAGAGTACGATGTAAAGTGGTCGTAATCCTATAAACCAAAGGGCGCGTTGGTCTGTCTGGATTGCTTTGAGTGCATCTGCTGCACCAGAAACATAGTACTCCATTGGTTTTTTCGCTTCGTTTTCCTTTGCGTTAGATTCTAAGATTTCTGATTGCCGCATTCTTGAGAGTGCTTTTGGGGCTTCTTCGCAGAGTGCATCAAGTTCTTCTTGCAAAGAAAGTAACGCTTCGTGGGCTTCTTTGGCTTCTTCTCTTGGCATCGAAATAGCACCCTCAAAAACAGATTCTGCGAGCCACGTTGCTTCGTTAAGTTTCGATTCAGTTGTTTCCTTAATTTCCTTAGCACGCATATTGATTTCAATAATGCTTTGTTCGTGCCGTTCTAGAAGCAATTCAGGTTCAAGCGAGCGCCGTTTGACGAGTTGCTCTAGGTCGAAATCTTTTTTTAGCCGTGTTTTTTCACGGTTTTCGGTTGCAGTAGATTCGCATTCATCTAGTGTCTTTGCATGCTCGTTCTTCGTTTGTTCCCGTTTTTCTGAAACACTCTTTTTTAAGTTTTCTTGTGCATCGTATGTTTCACGGATGAGTGCTTCGATGGCAGCAATTTGCTTTTGTTGATCTTTTAGAAGTGAGTATGTCATGCGTTTTGTACAGGCTCATTGTATCTCACTTAGGAACACTCGTGCTTCGCTCGATTGATAGCTTCGCTCATGGTTTCCATTGCGCCAATTGCAGAATGTACCATCTCAACGACTGGCTGGATATGTTTTTCTTCGATGCGCCTACTTACAGGATCATCCCAGTGCTCGGCTGCGCGGCTCCATTGATAGTTGAGGACTTTAGTTGTTTTTATCAGTTGTGCTGCTGCCGTCTGCATGCTCATCTTTTTGTTGCTCCTGCACTGCATCGCCGCCCCTTGCGATGGATGGTGCGTTTGTAGAATCGGAAATCTCTTGTTCAGATGATTTGACTGAAGTTGCAAGATACGATTCTAGTGATTGAATTGATTTGTCAATTATGAAAACTGCTTTATTTAAACTGCCCTCAAGAGCTGAAAGCAGCGGGGTGATGGCTCCGCGGTATTCGTTAGTTTCTCGTTCCATTTTTCTTGACCATCGCTTCGTCAAGAGCAATTTGTCATGCGCATCCTTGATTTCAGCTTGTCTTCGTTTAACAAGGCGAATTTGATCCGTTGGACCTCGCGGATTGTCTGGTTGTGAAATTGTTGCTCTAAAGAGTTCACTTTTTGCTTGCGCGAGTAACTCGTTCGAACGCCGCTCTGCTTGAATCCAGTGCGTAGGTTGTGTTGACTGGAGCCACACTTGTGTATGAGAAACTTCGCTATCAGCAGTTGAAATCGCACGTTTAGCTTCATCAATAAATTTGATGAGCGCAGAGCGGAATTCTTTAAGCGATTCGAGTGATCGTACGTTTGCTGCTTGGGACATTCGTTACCGTCTTACCGTTGTTCTAGGTATTCTTCTATGCGTTGTGCTTTTCGCAAGAGAAATGGAATTTGTTCAGCTGAAGATTTTGTAAAACGATCCATCGCTTTCACGGTAAAGTCGAATTCTTCTTCAAATTTCCGCTGCTCTTGGTCTCGCCAACTCTGGGAGAGATTGGACATTCTTGAGCGCATAATTTGTAATTGGTGCGTCAAATCATCATTAAAACGCTTGAGGTCATGTGCGAAACGTCTTATTTCGTCTGGGTCTGCGATTGCTTTAGCCATAATTCATAGTTCCTTATCTATTAGGATACCTGCGGGCTTGCTTTTTGGCGAGAAATTCTCTCAAAATGATAGTTATTAGCCCAATCAGCAGGAAAATCCATATTTGCCAATAGGTGGCGAACACGGACGATTTTGGAAACATCTCAATTTCAATAGGAGGCTGCTCTACGCCATCAAGATTGTATATATAGATAAGGCTGCCTTCTTCCGCAATGTGGAGTGTTTCAATTTGACCAGCAAAAGGAAGGATGGACTGATCCGTTACGAGGGTGCCATCGTGCCTCGTTACTAGGGCTCGAAGTTGCATCTCTCCAACACGTACTGGCCAAGGTTCAACGAAAATGGCGACATTGTACTCCTGGGTTTTGTACGTTGAAATGACATGTCCGTTATCTGCGAGGCACGTAGAGGTAAAGAATAGGGACAGTAGAAGGGTGCGTATCATGCAATCATCCCTCGCATTTGCATAGGTTGCAGAAGAATCCAAACGCCCCAAAGAAAGAGCAAGCAAGAGAGAATGCTCCAAGGAATCCTCTGGCGAAGGGTGCTTGTGACACGCAAACAAATAGCAAACGAGGCAAGGAAGCCAATGGTCATAAGGTAGAGTTCTCCGTGAAGGAGCCACTGCGGGGTTGAACTAACTTCCCAGAA
>JACNLR010000222.1 GCA_014381385.1 Planctomycetota bacterium
GCATCGTTCGATGCAGCGTTGTCAACAAATAAAATCAGCGAATGTAAGATTGTTTCTAGCGTGCTAGTCTTTGTAGATTCGTTAACACTTGGTTCAATAAGTTGCAGCAAAATTGAAGGCAAAATGAATGGAAGTGCCTGAACTCGCTCATCACTGCCGTCTGTTGAGACAATTGAGTCAAGCAATTTGACTAATGATTTGGCCTGTAGTTCAAAAGACAATTCTTCTAGTACATCTCGCTTGCTCTTGTCTAATTTTGGGATTGCTTGAAGGGCTGCAATAGAATCAAATTGCCTTGCTAACACGAACCATTTTTGTTCTTTGGTAATGTAAATCGAAATAAGTTTTGCGTATCGTTCAACACGATCAGTTTGCAGTTCCCCAGTTAAAAACGATGTGCCCAACCCAATCGATGACCACAATCGTAAAGCATCACGATTTTCAGTTGTCGTATCAGCATGGTTGAGCAGGATCCCGCATGCCTGTTCAGTGCCTAGCAACGAGAGAATCTGTAACGCATTTACAGCGGCCATTTCGTTTTCATTCGTGGAAGCAAGAAGTGGCTGGAAACTTTCTTTAAGATATTTCCCATAAAGCGACCTTGCAACTGGAGTAATCCTGACGTCCGACTCAAACGGTCCCGCAAGTTTATCGTGAGCTTCTTCAAGGACTCCGGCATCAGTGTTTAAAAGTAATGCCGCCCACCCAGTTGCATACTTTTGAATTTTTGATTCTCCCTCTTCATCAATCGAACTTTTGCTTACGATTTTAGTAATACTTCTTGGCTGCGCGATGGCGGTACTGCCAAGAAGGAGGGTGAAAATGAGTGTAATAATTCGTAAGTTGAGCATGAAAAAAGACCTTGTGGAAGTTTGTGAATGACGAAATTACCAACGGAACACTTGGGTGTCAACGCCCTATGCCACAACTCTACAACAACGTAACCCAAAAAGAGTATAAATCCCTGCTACAGTGCCCCTGAGGAACCCAAAGACGACTTCGTATGCCACGCCTGCTCATCATTTCAATTCTGTGTTCAACATTTTGGGCGACTATGGTTATCGCGAATCAAAAGGATGAGGTGGAGCTTGATGGGCCAACCCCCTCATTTCTGCTTGCCGAGGAGTTTACTCGGATTGCTCGTTTAGCAACAATGACCGAGCCGTTGACGACCACTTCCATTAACGCAGCGGTGGCTCTTGCAACAGAAGCAACACAGTTAACCCCTGACAATCCGGATGTATGGAGAGTATTGCACGAAGTTGCCCAGATGGCCGATCGGGAAGACCTTTCGCTTCTTGCAATTGAGAACATTCTTCGGGTTGAACCCCTTCAGCCAACCGCCCAACTCGCACGGCTTCGTGGTGTTATCAACAGCACCCAAACGGTAGACCAACGCATGAAGTTGTATGAGCAACTTCTATCAGAAAGCAGGCGGCAAGACCTAGACGCAAGTGTTGCGGCAAGACTTGCACTCGATGCGGCTTTTTTACAACAACAAGTGGGAGATTTTACCCAATTTGCAAGATGGCTTGCAGAGTCTGTTGCACTTGACCCATCTTATCCAGACGCGATGACGCTCGCGACTGGCTTTTTTGGAGATGAATCAGCCGACATCTACCGCAGGGCAGAACTCCTGTCCTCCGCGATGCTTGCAAACATTCGTGATGCGACTACTCAAGTTGCGCTTGCAGAGTTTTTAATGGCGTTTGGTGATTACCAAGACGCAAAACAACTTTACGAGATGATTTTGGGAGACGATGTAGTCAGCCAAAACCTAGTGAATGACAACCTTCTCGCTGATATTGTGCTCAGCCAATGGGCAGCAGGTGACAGCATTGCAGCGATGGACACATTGATGACAAGGCAGATTGCGGTTGACGAAAAATTCCGCAGCCAAACAAAGCAGCAACAACCTCGCATATCGCCACTGGAACTCGCCAGAATTCACGCGCCACTCGTACCCAAACTCGCAGTGGTCCGCTCGGCTATTTACGCAAATCAAAATGACCGAGCACAAGCAGAAATTGCGCTTGATTCAGCAATTGGGTCACTTATTGCGTTGTCAAAACTGTACGAAACGATGGAAGAAGATAAAACTCTTGAAATTGTCGAACTGTACGTCCAAGCAGCATGGATATCTCTGTGGCTTGGTGAAGAGCCAGATATTGCAACGACTCTCCTTGAGCAAGTGGAAACTGGGGCAATCCTCGATCCAATAGAAAACCGACGGCTTGATGGGTGGATTGCTTTTAGGCAAGATGACGCCACTACAGCAAAGACGAAGTTATTCCCACTCGAAGATGATTACCCAGCAAAAGCAGGAATGGCGTTAATTTATTTAACAGAGGGGAACAAACGTGCAGCCGCCATGGAATTGTTAGACATCGCAAGGAGTCAAGGCGGTACTGTTCTGGGGGTTTGGGCTAGAAACAAGTTACAGGAGATTGTTGGGACTACATTTTTGATTCGTTCAGAAGTGGAACAACTTCAACAACTCATGGCAGGAGTGTTACAGACGCTAGATACCTTTATTCTTGACCCAAGGCCTGCGATCGGGATTGAAGTAATCCCAATCAAAAAGACATATTCTCCCTATCACCCAATCATGGTTCAAATTGAAATTACCAACAACACAACCGTGCCACTTACAATTGCTAGCAACGGACCAATTCAACCACTTGTATTAGTTGAAGCAAAGATTGAAACGCCCGGAGCAGAAAAAAATTATTTTCCTCCAATTGTGGTATCCATTGAAAGAGAACTCTCAATAAAACCAAGAGCGGTCACAACAATTGAAATTGATTTAAGAAACTATTGGGTTGGTGGCTTGTTAAACGCGAATCCGCTTAAAGGGGCTTCGATTTCACTCAAAGGAACGGTGAACTTTACAGCGAGAGAATCGATTACTCGGCAGGGGACCCCAACACTTGTGTATGAGGCAGGCATACTTGGGAAGAGAGATGTAGCAGATACATTCAGAGTGGACGGTGTACGGCTGAATGACATCTGGTTAAAGCAAACGATTGAACATGTTGGAGAAGTAGAAACCATTCACCAACTCATTTCACTTGTATTATTGACTTGGGTTGTTGGAGAGAATGTGAGCATTGCCGTTGAAGAGCCACTAATCACGCCTCCTCAGGGCGAGGAACCCACTCCTTTAGCAGAGGGCGAACGGCATCCACTTCAAGATCAAGCAATTGCAACAATTCTCTCGAGTTTTCCAAAGTTGCATGCCAACGAACAAGCTTGGGTCATTGCAACGATGTCAAATGATCCCTCTATTGAAGCTGTGAAAAGAATGTTAAAAGAACCCCAAAGCACAACAGCAGAACTTTCGTGGATCATTCGTTTTGCCAGCCCGTTTGTACCCGACGAAGCACTTGATGATGCAACGCTCAAAGCAGCAACCCAATCTGAGAACGTTCAGGTAAGAACTGTTGCAATTTGGGTTTATGATTGGGTACAAGCAGTCGTGAAAAAACGATCTGAGCAAGTGCTTGGCTCTGGTTCATAATCGTTACTATAGGTGTATGGATAAAGAAGACCTAGCAAAACGAATTCGCGAAACGGCTGTTTTACATGGCGAGTTTACACTTCGCAGTGGGAAAACAAGTT
>JACNLR010000224.1 GCA_014381385.1 Planctomycetota bacterium
TAAACCTCCTCTAGAAGCAAGGCTTCTACGGAGGTTTTTTAAAAGCGGGTGTGTGTACCTGCTACGGGTCTGACCCTCAACAGTGAACATAGTCCTTCTTCTCAAGTCGTTTGCACTATCGCACAATAATACATACGTCTCATAAAGGGTCTGACCCTTAAAAAAATAAACGACCCGCGGGGTTGTTTCCAAAAATTACGCGCAAGGGCCCCAATTGCCAACTACTTCAAGTAAATCAATGACATCAACAATGCCGTCGCCGTTTACATCTGCATAAGGATTTGAGCCACCCCAAGCATCGATTACGGCAAGAAGATCGGTAACATTTACAACTGCATCACCACTTACATCAGCAGGGCAAGGAAGTGTGTCACCGCAATCATCATCGAATACATTGTTTCCAGCGTCAATCCATTTACCATAAATATCATCAGGAGTGTTATTGCAGAACCGCATATTTGAGAGCGACGGCATAGTACCGTCGTTATTCAAAGCATACATACCGCCACCGAATTGCGCGTCATTATCTCGTACTACACAATTCTGAAGAATAGGTGCACCATTTGTCAAAATACCGCCACCGATTGGGGAGTTCCCATTTTGCAGAGTGAATCCGTCAAGAATTGTTGCGTTTGTAGGATTTCCATATAAGCGTACAACACAAGCATTAGCACCACCATCGATAATCGTGACTTCTGCACCACCCGTACTCGTGAGAGAAATGCCTCTGCCTCCAAAGTCAATGTTTTCGTAATATGTTCCGGGCATAACAGAAATTGAATCGCCAGTACCTGATGCGTTTATCGCGGCACCGATAGAAGCGAAATCGCCTTTTGGGCCAACAATAAAATGGTCTATTTGACAATCACCGCCTTGGTAGGCGTGCTTTTCTGCTTGGTAGACTTCAGAAGGACCTGAGGAATTTGTCGATTGCGCCCACGCAATGAAGTGCACGTCTTCTAAATTCGCCATGCTAGCGCTATCAAGATCAAATACAAAATCAACCGTCGCAGTGCTTCCAGGAGTGACAGTGCGGTCTTGATTATCAGCCTGCATGAAACAAGCGTAATTAAAGTTAGGGTTTGAAGGGTAGTTGTGAATTACTTGCGCACAATGCACACGCATATTTTTTAAATCTCCACCACTTTCTACGCCAACGGTAACGCTCAGCGAGTAAGTGTCACTATCGACTGATGATCCGCATATAGCCATCGTAACATCAGTTGAAACTGCTTGCCTTTGCAAATAGAGCGAACGCAACTGTGCATAATTTGCATTTGGACTACCGTATGACCCTACTATATCCGATACACCATCTATCCAAACTGTGGGATACCCAGGTACGCTATAAAAATTACTTCTTGCATTGCCCCACGCCGTTGAATAATCATCTGACACGTGGATTTGAAGTGCAAAAAAAGTATCAGGGAATTCATTCTGCAAAAGAATCAAACCATTTGCAACATCTGGGCAATACGTACACCATGTTGCTGTAAAGTTTTCGCCAACAACTTTCCTTGGCGCAGCATCACTCGCAGCAACGAATGATGCAAGCATAAAAGCAATAGTTGTTATAGTCTTCAAATTAATCATGATTTCTCCAAAGTTTCTTTAATCATCCCATTCAAGTTCAGGAACTAATTGGAATGGATACAAACTACTTCCTGTATCTTCCAGTTCACTCACAATGACAAGCCATGCGTCGCTCCCCCAGAAGTGGCATACTCCAGTTACACAATCAATATTAAACAAGTTATCCGCGACACTGCCATCAGCCGTTCGGTACACGCTCATCTGAGGATAGAGTGTTTCTTCAAACGTTATGTGATTGTCTTGCCAGCAAATATTCCCCGCCCAAGCTCTTCCGCCGCCGTGAATTTCCGTTGTCATCGAATACTCATCTACGTTTCCAAACTCAGGACCGCGGTTACCAAGCACGGCGAAATCCGAAGGGCCTCCGCTTTGCCAAAGGTCTGCTTTTCTTGATCCAATAAGTGGGCTTGAAGCATACGACACGTTGCAGCTATCTCCACCATCTTCTAAATCTACGTTCAATTCGTCATCCCAATATTGATCATCTGCAACATCTCTCGCGTCGTAATCATAGTTATATATAACTACGTTATGATTCGGTTCACTTGGACAGATAAGTGCATCTGTACTGTACAGATTTTCCATGACACAAAGCGAGTGCAAGTTGTCCGTCGTATTTGCAACGCGGTCTTCAGCACCTCTACCTTTGATATCTTGCCCTTGGAATGGCAGCCTATTCACAAGTCCGGGAGTTGGGAATTTTCCGTTGTTGCTTGTTGCCCATGTTGACCAACCCGTGTGTATAGAACGTACTTGTGCAGCATCTTTTTGAATCAATGCAACTTCTTTAGCACGACCAAGCGATGGCATAAGTATGCTCAATAAAATAGCAATGATTGACATAACAACGAGCAACTCAATGAGCGTAAATGCTCTTGTATCTTGATTGTTTTTATACAAAATGTTCATCCTCAGTGCCACTATACACTCATTATTGGGTCAAGTCAAGAAAAAACACATCAATGCAGTGTATCTGTCTTATCGCTATATAAATCAAGGTAAAAGTCAATCGTGGTTCGCCCATCGGTTTCACGGTGGCGAGAATTGAGGAAACCAAATGTATCAAATAGTTCGATTGCTGGCGCTCTCTCAATACGAACGTCCAATACAACTTTTAAAAATTGCTTCTCTTTGCAAAATTCAATCGCATGCAACATTAACTTACGCCCAATCCCATTGCGTCGATACGTATCCCGAACACGAAGCCTGCGAATCTCAGCAGAATTCTCATTGATTCGCTGCACACCTATCATGCCAACAACCCACTCTTCGTACTGCGCTACCCAAAACCCACTCTCTTTACACTCAAAATAGCCCGACATTAAAAATTCTAAATCTGAACCCGTATCGTTATCTCGCGTTTGACCTTCAAGTTTACTGTTTTCAAATAACTCGCGCAAAACACCAACATCGCTTTCTAGGGCAGTCCTAATCAGCAAACCCTCCGATTTAAATGAAGCGGGAGGTTGGATGTTTGACATAAGTATTAATCCAGTTCGTAAAACGTTAGCGTGTCATCTTCTGTGTCTAGTACAGCAACAGTGTACACAGGTGCTCGGTGCAGTGCACCGGGATTAATACAACGCGTGTTATTGACTACCTCATCGCGCTTTTCATGCGAATGACCGTGGACTATCACGTCAATACTCTCGTCGTCTAAAAATGAATGAAACTTCAAATCGTCATCGCCATGCAAAAAAGCGATGCGTTTTTCATCAACAGTAACGACCCCAGCTGGGTGTTGCACATCAAGGCCAAGAGTGATTGCGTAATCATGTAGCCGAGACACATTATCGCAATTGCCAAAAACCATTGATACGCAATTACCCGCTAAAGCATCTAGCACTTCTTGCGTTTCAACATCACCCATATATAATATACGCTCGCATTGTTTACTTCGCAACAATTCCATTGCATTGCGAGATCGCAACCACGCCCCATGAGAAACCAACACAAGGCCAATACACGCCTCCATGAACCCATCCTTACAAAATCCTGACCCCAAACAATATATACAC
>JACNLR010000114.1 GCA_014381385.1 Planctomycetota bacterium
TGGAAACAATACCAAATGTAAAAACAAGAGGGTCGTATGCTTCGTATTGGGTAGAAATTACGACCTCGCCGGTGAACCGATACTCAACGAATCCAGTAGAAGCACTTGCTTGTTTAAGGGCGGGTGTAAAAAGAGCCAAAGCGCATAAAATTAACTCTTGACTGCAAGGCAATCCATTTTTGCGTATCATTGGAGTGCCTCCAAGCAATCGAGTAACTCAATTGTGCCGGTGTCATACATATCAAAACATGTTTGGATATCGTTTGGTGGGTCACTTTCAGAATAACATTGTCCCCAATGTATAAGCAACGTTAGTACGTCGTCACCGTTGACTTGTTTATCGCATGTTATATCTGCAACGCCAATGTCTTCTATTGAGAGTGGTTGAAAATTTGTGAGGAGCAAGAGTAAGTCGGAAAGATCAATGACTCCGTTTGAATCAAAGTCCCCTAAGCACGTTTGTATAGGTGTTGGTGTAATTCGATAGGTGTATGCAGCACCGCTACTGGGTTCTGGGTCTCCATCGACATTGAGAGTAGTTGTCATTGGTGCTCCTGCAACTACCCATCCGTTTTCGATAGCAACACTATTTCCAAGGTGACCTGATTGCAGTGTGTTATCGGTGATGAAGCGGGTTTTAACAGTCCAATCACTGCAGTGTGAATATGTATACCTGTATACAGACCCCGGTTCTTGGACTGAAGAATCCTCAGCTATGTTTTCATTCGGTGTGCCCACGACAATGTCCCAGCCTTGAATCGAAACAGAAGTCCCAAATGTATCCCTGTCAGGATTTGCGATCGGCGATTCGAGCACAGATTCAATTTCCCATTTGTTTCCAGTATAAACAAACACATGCACTCGGCCTTCGTGACAACCCGCAGCGTCATCACTCACTTCGCAAGATTGACATCCTGTACCGATTATGCATGGACACGGCTGCCCGATTACAACCCGCTCGACTCCAGTTTCATCAATACTTATTGCAACCGAAGAACCAAACGAGCCTCTATCTATATCAGTTGTACTTGGCCAAAGTGTTGATGTTTGTATCCAGCCACCTCCAATGAGTCTGTAGATGAAAACAGCACCCTCATCCGAGCCACTCACACCGTTACATCCGTAAGGGCTCTGGGGATTGTCTTGATTTGGGGCACCGATTGCCATAAGAGTTGATGTGCTTGGGTCTATAGAAATTGCTGCGCCAAATTGATCGAAGGAAGCCTCTCCATCAAACAATTCAGGATTTGCCACAAGTGTTTGCACTGGGTTCGCGTACGGATTAGGTAAGATTTCAAGATCAAAAACATATACGTGCCCTCGAATGTTTTCTGAGTTTACTGCCATGGGCGCACCGACGAAGAGTTGGCTGTTTGTTAACGCAACAGCGGCTCCAAAGTTCTCGTCCTCAGTGGGTAATGCAAGCGCCCAAGAACTTTCATATAACCACGAGAAATCCGAATTTTGAAAGGGAGAATAATCCTGTCTATTATAAAGGCGAACTGCGCCAGATCTGTAATACAAAACTTTTGAACCGTTGCTGTATCTGTAGTTGAACATCCAAGGAGAGCCTACCGCTAAGTGCGAATCAGACATGGCAAGCGAATAACCGTATTTCCAAGAATCGAGGTCTGTATTTATCTCGAATGGGATCGAAGTTGTGTAATACAGTTCGTCCCCTTCGACCCAATTCACCTTACTCTCATCGAGCGAAAAGGTAGCACCATATTTAAAGTCCACAATGAATTCTGGGATTTG
Organism: Planctomycetota bacterium; assembly: GCA_014381385.1. GTDB lineage: Bacteria > Planctomycetota > Phycisphaerae > Phycisphaerales > SM1A02. Next base: position 1,759 of record JACNLR010000114.1, read on the forward strand.
ATACTGTTGGTTTGGTGCTCCTATCGCGACTCTTCCATTTCGAATTGTAATTGCTGACCCAAACTGGGAATCGTAGGTCGACTCGCCGGTCCAAGATTCAATAATCTGATCTTGCGTTTGATCTACTTGTGCGATACTTTCTTGCCCCAGAATCAATACAGGTAAAAAAAGCAAAACTCGAAAAGTTTTTTTATGTTGAAAGCCGGAATATAAAAGGTACATAAAACACCTCCAGTTGTTTACATATCATTGAAGCCTAAATGAATGACTTCGCTACGTCTAATTATAACGCGTGGTACTATAAAACTTGATGGAATTCTTTTTTTATTGCAAAATGCGGGTTTTTTGTAAAAAAACACTGCTCCGACTTTTTTAGTGATTTACTGATTCGCCCGTTTAGGGAAGTCGCATGATTCGAGGGTCGTAAGCCGTATTATCGCCGCTTAAAAAACCAACGAGTTTTTCGTCGTTGCAGTTGTTGTTAAACTTTTGTGCTTGCGTACTCACATGCCCATCAAGCCAGCCAACAACGGTAGCACCGTGGTGGCGAAACGATTGCCGACCTCCACAACGAATAGAAAGAGAACTTAGCGTTGCACGCATGAACTTGTTGTCGTGTCCATCTCCAAACATTGCACAACTTGCGGGGTGGGCGCAATCCGATAAAGGGACACCTTTCACAGTAATACCACTTCCAAGCTGGCGCTCGTCGCCAAGCATCGTGTTGTAGTTGTACCCAGTTGTTGAATACTGTGAGTCGTCATGTTCAGGGCACGCCATGCGCTCTTCTGCGTTGTCAAGATAGTGCCAGAGAATCGATTCGTCGTCCCAGTGCACTTGCATTGAAACAACAGCGGGCGGATGTTCTTGGTGATCATTGCGGTAACTGTGCGCCCCAAAAACAAGTTGCCGTTGATTTGCTTGGCAGAGCGCCGTCTGTGCAACGGCATGCCCACCGCCGATTGTTGGAACCATGACCGAAGTAAGGACTCCAACAATCGCGATGACGATAAGCAATTCGATGAGCGAGAACGCTCGACTCACGACCAGTTGCCTATAAGAGCGAGTAAATCTGTAACGTCAACTTGAAAGTCACCATTAAAATCTGCAAGGGGCCCGCCTATTTCAAGTGTGCCGAAACTGCCAATCAATGCGAGTAAGTCACTGACATCTACAACGCCGTTCATATCAACATCGCCAACAATTTGCGCTGTCACATCTGCAAAGCCATCTATTTCAGGTGTCAATTTTGTGTTCGTTTCAACCGAAATCCGTACGTACGATATCTCAGCAAGTCCGGTCTCTGCTATGTCGATTGGTGTTCCACCGCCAGAGGCACCGTACATGTTCATGAGTGTTTCGTTGCTTAGATCCATAACATCATCAAGTGCTAGTCTTGGGTCGACGGGCAACGTGAAATTCGAAGGCTGCGAACCTTCAAAAGCATCGTACGGTTGGCTATCAAGATACCCTCTTGTTGGCCAAAGTCCATCTGCAAATTGGGTTGTGATTGTTACCCACTGCTTTCCATTTTGCGAGACTTCAATAGTTCCCTCGTCGTTGCTGTAGAGGCCACCAACGACACCCTTCGGATAGGCGTTGTCGACAATGCCGGTGTTCCCAAAAATCAGGAGGTCAATGCCCCAAGGATTTGCAGGATCATCTTGCACGGGTTCATCGAACGAAACAACGAGCGAACCGCCCGCTCCGATAGAAACGATTTCATTTGCAAGCCACGGTGAGTTGAATGGACTCACAACGCCCGGCCATCCATCCTCGCCCGTGAACCTGCTTGGTTCGCCGATTGCAGTTTCTGGAATGTTGTATCCCGCCGTACCACCAACACCTT
>JACNLR010000220.1:0-8815 GCA_014381385.1 Planctomycetota bacterium
GTAGACTTTAAAAACCCTATCATCGTGATGACGAGCAACCTTGGCTCTGCAGAGTTACTTGCAATGAGCGAAGAAGGACAAAGCGATTCAGTAATTCGCGAACGCGTTTTAAAAATTCTAAAACATTCCCTACGACCCGAGTTACTCAATCGAATTGACGAAACAGTCGTCTTTCATCAACTCACGCGTGAACAACTCAGCAGCATCATTGCAATACAAATTCGATTGCTTCGCAGTCGTCTTGATGCACGCGGTCTCACCCTCAACATCACCGCCGAGGCTCTAGAAGCCTTGGGTGACGAAGGGTACGACCCACAATTCGGGGCACGTCCGCTCAAGCGTGTGATTCAGCGCCGGCTAGAAAACCCGATCGCTACTGGAATTCTCAGCGGAGAATACGAGCAAGGTGATACAATTAAAGTGCATGAAAAGGATGGAGAATTGGTCTTTCTAAAAGCAGCAAGTGCCAAGTAATCGTACAATCAATAGTATGCCATTAACTTGTAAGACAGCTGGAGAATCTCATGGGCCTTGCGGGATTGCGTTTATCGAGGGCATTCCAGCGGGACTTACCCTTGATGTTGACTTTATAAATAATGAGTTACTACGTAGGCAAGGTGGGTACGGTCGTGGTGGACGGCAAGCGATCGAACAAGATAAAGCTGTTTTTCTTTCGGGTGTTCGTCTTGGTGTAACAACGGGAGCACCGCTCGTTGTGCAAATTGCCAATAAGGATAGCCGTCTTAATGATCTTGAAGTTACACATGCAATCCATAAGCCAAGGCCAGGGCACGCAGATTTTGCTGGGTCAATGAAGTGGCTCACAAACGATTGCCGCAATACACTTGAACGAGCGAGTGCTCGCGAAACTGCGGCACGCACAGTTGCTGGTGCAATTGCTAGGTGTTTACTTAAGGAATTTCAAATTGAGGTTTTTGGTTTTGTCCGTGGCATGCTTGATGTTGTTGCACCAACTGAGGTCACACCTGAAAACTGGAAATCTATAAGAGACGCTCGCGATGATTCCGCAGTGTACTGTCCGGATGATGCTACGTGCAAAGCCATCATCGCGTACATTCGCAGTGCGAAAGAAGACAAAGATACTGTCGGTGGACTTTGCGAGACGCACGTCTTTGGTTGCCCTCCAGGTTTAGGTTCATGTGTGCAATGGAATGAAAAGTTAGATTCAAAACTCGCCGGCGCAGTAATGGGTGTCCAAGCGTTTAAGTCCGTGGGCATCGGAATTGGTGCGCAGTGTGGCTTACTGCGTGGCTCAGAAGTGCACGACCCCATTATCTTTGATGCAACAAATCGAACAGCCTGCCACTTTGGTTTCACAAGACCAACAAATCATGCGGGTGGCATTGAGGGGGGAATGACAAATGGTATGCCGATTGTTGTACAAGGCACAATGAAACCAATAGCAACGCTGCTGCAAGGAATGGACAGCGTTGATTTAGAAACCGGCCAAGCTGCGCGTAGCGATTATGAGCGGTCTGATGTTTGTGCACTCCCTGCGGCTAGTGTTGTAATGGAAAATGCAATCGGGTTTGAAATTGCTGCTGTATTTCTTGAAACCTTTAGCGGCGCAACCTTAGAAATGGTTCGTGCTTCGCACGATGCGTTTGCAGATGCTGCACGAAAGATTACGCCTTCATGACTCTCCTCATTGCATCTGTTCATGGCGAAGTTCCAGAACAGGTTCACGGTGCAGATCTTCTTGAAATTCGTATAGATTGCTTTACCCCCGAAGAAGCTATTAAGCAATTGCCGGTGTTGCTTAAAGCATCTCCAATTCCGACAATTGTTACGTGTAGAAGCACTGGAGAAGGCGGAACATTTGAGGGCGATGAAGAAGAACGGGTTGCGATGTATCGAGCAGCGCTAGATTGCGAAACTCCACCAAGATACCTCGACGTTGAATACGAAGTGCTTTCGCGACACCCGCTCCTACTCGATTCCCTTGCAAGCGATAGTACTGGCATAATTCTTTCGTGGCATGACGTTACCGGTAGACCGAAAAATTTGCTCCAGCAAGCAGCGCAAATGCAGGATGTATCTGGAGTCGACATTGTAAAAATGGTTTGGCGTGCTCGTTCTCTGCGGGACAATCTCGAAGCTTTTTCGTTGCTGCAATCGAGACAACAACCGATGATTGCCATGTGCATGGGAGAATATGGATTGCTGAGCCGAGTGCTCGCGCCAAAATTTGGCGGTTTTGCTGTCTTTGCTTCCGTTGAAGGAATGGAAGAGACCGCGCCAGGTCAACCAACGACAAAAGAGTTGCGCTCTCTTTACCATTTCGATGCAATTACGAAGGAAACAAAACTCTTTGGTGTCATTGGCAATAATGTACAACACTCAGCAAGTCCTACCTTCCATAACGCTGCGTTTGAAGCTGCTGGTGAGAACGCAGTTTATGTTCCATTACTTGTCCCCGAAGGCTGGGAACATCTTAAAGCAACCGTTCTTTCGCTTCGCTGCGATCAGGAATTGCACTTTTCAGGAGCAAGCGTAACTATTCCCCACAAAGAAAATGCCTTGCGACTCGTCGGCGGAGTTGATGCGCAAAGTACAAAAGCAAAAGCAATCAACACTATCACCATTGAAGGCGATCAAAGTATCGGCAACAATACCGACATTGATGCTCTTGCGTTGCTTGCACCGCATGCTAAGCGAGTCTTACTCCTTGGTGGAGGGGGTGTTGCTCGAGCAGCGATTGTTGCCATGCAATCGTTAAACGCTACTGTTTTTGTTGCAACCCGCAACAAAGAACAGGCGAAAAACCTCGCAGCTGAATTCTCCTGCGAAGTGGCGAATGAAAAATTAGCTGCTATAGATACGCTCATTAATTGCACCCCTGTTGGCATGGAGGGTGGCAACGACCCACAAGGCAATCCCGCCGATGCGCTAGCGCCATCGCTACAATTCACTTCATCGCTTCTTGTTATTGACACCGTCTACAAGCCACTTATCACGCCACTCATTCAGTCTGCGATAGATGCCGGTTGCTCCACAGTCACCGGCGATCAACTATTCCGCCTCCAAGCTACCGCCCAACAAAAAATTTGGCATACCCATCTCCTCTGAGACTTTTTTTCTCGAAATGGAAAAAACCCTGTTTTTAGACCAGAAAAAGTCTCAGAGGCGATTTTTGGGCTAAAAAAAGTCTCAGAGGAGAATGTAGTTTGGTGAAATTATGGAGTTGCGAAAGCGAGTAGGTCGTGGGCGGATGTAAATGCAGAATCCGCAATTATGCGTACGATGCCAAAGGGTGCGCGAACGTCTATTCCAAGCGGGTCAACACCTACAACAACTGGATCCGTCACATCAACGTTTGTTTTTGAAAGGCACAGCCCACGAATGTATTCCGTATTTTCGTTAATCTGTTTGCAAATCGAGTTTTCAAATTCGGCTAGCGGATTTTCTCTGCAAAGCCCTTCGCCATCGATAAACATTTCGTGAAATCGTGCTGCATCAATATCGACAAGCGCCCATTGGACATCTGGCGAATCACCATGGTAAACATTCCATCTATCCGAGAGTAGTCCTCCCTTGCCGGAATCATCAAACTTGTGCAATGATACATGAATCTCCATACAGTCTTCTGAATAATCAGGGACATACATAATTATGTCGCACGGTTGTAACATTGCAACCATAGCCGGAATAACCAACTCGCCACTTGGACATATCACATACGAAACATCGTTGGTGTGCTCACCAAACTTTATCGTCGCGGTTGTGTTTCCTCGCAGGAAGGCCCAAGCCGCATCGGTTATTTTGTCTTCTTCAAATGGTTCCACGTTTCAACTCCGCATTGCTTTTTCAATTTCAGCAACGGTCTTAGGAATAGCCTTTGATAGGTTCTTATGCCCTTTAGGTGTAACGACAATGTCGTCTTCAATGCGAACCCCAAGAGATTCCTCTGGCAAATAAATCCCCGGTTCAATTGTGATCACCGAACCGCTCTTGAGAGGCGTATCTGGGCCACAGTTATCGTGTGTTTCCAGTCCGAGATGGTGGCCGATACTGTGAATGAAAAAATCACCATACCCCGCCCTTGTAATAATTTTTCGTGCGACAGCGTCAAGTTGCGAGAGTGTAACGCCCGGCTTCACCGCCGCAATAGCAGCTTCTTCTGCTGAAAGAACTATTTCATAGATTTCTTTTTGTCTCTTTGAAAATTTTCCCGACACGGGAACTGTCCGAGAAACATCTGCACCATACCCTGCATGAAGGGCGCCGGAATCGATGACAACCAAATCACCCTGAACGAGTTCTTGATTGTTTTCCTTGTAATGGAGCACGGTACTGTTCAAGCCACCTCCGACAATTGGAGGGAACGCACAGCCGCGTCCACCCGCCATCGCATAGCCATGTTCAAGGGTCGCTTGAATCTTATATTCATTTATGCCCGGTGCCATAAATCGCATTGCATCGGCAAATCCACGAGCAGTCATAGCAACTGCTTCTTGAATCTGTTTTACCTCTGCAGCAGATTTTATACTTCGTAATGATGGAATAACATCTGTGCAATCCGCTATTTCGCAACATGGCACCCGAGTGGACACATCGTTCCACAACGCTAAATCTTTTGAGATTGGTTCGTGAATACCTGAAGCGGGCATTAACGTAGCAAACTTTTTTGATCTCGATACTACATTTTTCAATGCCATAGAAAGCGAAGGCGTTCGCATAATTGTCGCAAATCCAAGTTCCGTACGAAGTGCGCTTCCAATCGAATCGCGCAATCCATCCCACTGTTCTTTTTCGGGATCTCGTGAATGCAAGAACAATATCTCCCGCCTCGATGCAACAGAGTTAGTTGGGTCAAGCAGCAGAACCGCGCCAGATTCATTAATAATGCCTGTTAGGTATTCAAAGTGTGCGTGTGGACGCCACGACGATGCCAAGTGGCCATCTTCATCTCCAGCAAAAACTAAACCTGCTGCGCCTTTGAGCGCCTTGCGGACTTTGGTCCTTCTTGCAGCATATTCCTTTTGAGTAATCATTCTGCCATCATATATTGAATACCGACAAAAGACGGGCTTCTAATGATTCTCCGCCCTCAATGACATCTAAAACAAGTTTTGGCACAACAATAGGACATTGCATTTGCTCCAAGTCAATCACGCCCCTTGCCTTCACCCAATCCTTGTGCGTCATCACTATCCCATCCACTTCATTTGATGTTTCGATTAACGTAGTTAATTCTGTTTTTGAAAATGCTTGGTGATCGCCTGCAGGCAATTGCTTTGCAATTTTTGTGCCGAGTCGCACGAGCGCTTCGATAACTGGTCTAGGTGATCCGATACCAAGCCTAACAGCGACCGACTTGCCCGTCAGCCAACCTAGCGTCTCTTCCGAATTGCCGCTCTTGTCGTGTAAATGTAACACTGTCCAATGATGTGCTGTCCAAGCAACTGGTTCCGAGCCGGAGATTTCGCGTACTTTTGCTGCAAACTCAGGGTCTGACCTCTGCGTATGACTCACGACAACAGCCCCAGCACGTTTCAAACCATCGACTGGCTCGCGTAACCAACCTGCTGGAAGCATTCGTTGTTCAAAAGCATCGCGCAGAATATCAAGCACAACAATATCAAGGTCTCGATGGAGTTTACGATGCTGAAAGCCATCATCCATTACAAAGCAATCTGCCTTACCACCACTCTTTATATAGGCATCAATTTGCGCAAAACGGTCCCCTCCAACAATGACCTCGATATTTTCAATTCGGTCACGGTACTCGACTGCTTCATCTGCAAACTCAGGATCAACTGCAGCGTAGCCACGCATCACTATCGCGGGGTTATATCCGTGTGACAGAAGGCATTGAACTATCCAAGCGACTAGAGGTGTTTTTCCCGTACCGCCAACTGTCAGATTGCCCACTGAAATAATTGGCAAAGGAATTTTTTTTACGTGGGATCCTTTGTCGTAGTATGCGTTTCGAACACGAACAACGCGACCGTACAACCACGAAACTGGAATCGCAATACAATCTAGATAACTTGGAAGTGGCGTCTGCATCGTTACTTTACAAGTTCTTTCGATAATTTTTCCATTGGTAATCCCATCACAGAAGTCGGGTCCCCGAAACACACGATTGGCCACTTGGCTTCAAGGCGCTCAGACAAATTGTACCCTCCCGCTTTCCCTTGCCAAGAACCCGTTGCAATATATTTGCGGATCACTTCTTTCGAAATTGGTCCAAACTCAAGCGATGCGACCTCATGACCCACTAGCGTAACATCGTCCTCAAGCGAGAGCAAACACCAGCCGGTAAACACTTCATGGGTTTTGCTCACCATCGCTTCAATCATCCTCGTTGCATCAAGGGCGGTAGCTGGTTGACCCACAATTTCATCATCTATCACGCAAACTGTGTCTGCCGCCAAAATCGTACCCTTCTCAAATGCGCAATTTTCGAAAACGTTCTGAGCCTTCATAACCGCGAGCGCTCGTACCCATATCTTGGCAGGTATCGAACCGCAAGCGAATTCACCATCGTCCAAAGTCGGTGGAAATACCTCTATTCCATCCTCATATTCTGCAAGTAATGCCGCTCTTCTTGGAGATGCACTCGCTAAAACAATTGGACGCTTCCACTTACTCACGATGTGTTTTCGGCGTTTTGTCTAGATTCACGGTATCGATTCACCCCAACTTATGGTTCAATAGCGTGAATCTATAAAACATTGACTTGACAGAGTAGGATTTACGGTTAATAGTTCAATATGTAGTTCCAAACAATGAGTGACCAACCCGATAACAACGCAGCATCCGACACACCGACCACCTCAGAGAGAAGCGGTTCTCCAGGAGCATCGACGTTTGGCTTTGAAACGATCCTTGGAAAACTCGTTGTAGAAAACGGACTTGTGACACCTGAAGAATTGAGCGAATGTTCTGCGTTGTTACAAGACACCGAAGGGAACGCAACAGGGCACACACTTGCAGACATACTCATCAACCATCAGTTTGTTACAAGGCGACAACTCGACCGCCTACAAATTGATTTTGACACGAGAAAATCTACGCAACGCATTCAAGGCTATCGAATAATTCGAAAGTTAGACTCAGGTGCAATGGCGACAGTATTTCTTGCGCAACAAGAAAGTTTAGACCGCCCTGTCGCGATCAAAGTGCTGCCAAAGAAATTCTCAGAAAACGAGGAATTCCTTGAACGGTTTTACAAAGAGGGTCGTGCTGCTGCAAAATTGAACGACGCAAATATTGTGCAGGCTTACGATGTTGGTCAATCTGGAGAATACCATTACTTCGTTATGGAATACGTCGATGGTGACACTGTGTTTGAACAGATTGTTGAAAAAAAGAAACTCTCTGAACAAGAGGCGATGCCGATCATTCGACAAGTTGCACTCGCACTCAAGCACGCCCATGATGTCGGTTTTATTCATAGGGACATCAAACCTAAAAATATTATGATTGCAAAGAATGGCGATGTAAAACTTGCCGACCTCGGGCTTGCGCGTGCCCTTGACGATGCCGAAGCAGCAGAGGCAGAAGCAGGTCGAGCGTACGGGACACCGTACTACATTAGCCCAGAGCAAATCAGGGGCAAAAAGAAAATTACCGCTGCTGCTGATATATATGGTCTTGGCGCCACGCTTTACCATATGGTTACGGGCAAAGTCCCATTCTCCGGCAAGAACCCATCGGACGTCATGCACCGCCACTTAAAACAAGAGCTAGTGCCACCTGACCATATTAATCCGTCGCTTTCACCGGGGTTTTCGCAAATTATTGAGATGATGATGGCGAAGGATGTGTCTGCGCGATATCAAAATGCTTCTGACCTCATAGAAGATCTTGACGCTGTTGCCGCTGGCGGTTCTCCTCAGTTCGCACAACCAGCACTTGATTTTGCAAAACTCGCAAAAACTGCGCAGGGAGTTCCAGCTTCGCAAGTGCCAACGCAACCCACAAGCCGAAACGGCGGCATGTCTTCAGCATTGCTCCCACTTCTACTAACAAGCGCCGTGATTAATTTGATTTTACTGTTGCTGTTAATCTTGCTGTAAAACTACGAACAACACTCAGTTTGTTTTCGCGCATTCCAGTCTGCAAGAAAACCCGCAAGACCTTTGTCTGTGAGCGGATGGTTCATCATTTGCTTGATTACTTTAAAGGGCACAGTTGCAACATCGGACCCCACAAGTGCGCACTGCACGAGGTGCAATGGGTGACGAATGGAAGCGGAAAGTATTTTAGTTGTATAGCCATAATTATCGTAGATGGTGCGAATTTGTTGAATCAATTCCATGCCGTCACCACCTATATCATCGATGCGGCCTAGGAACGGACTTACTAAAAACGCACCAGCTTTTGCGACCAACATTGCTTGAAGTGGTTGGAAACAGAGCGTCATATTAACCCGAACACCACGATCTGAGAGTGTCTTGCAAGCCTTCAAGCCATCAACGGTGCAAGGTAATTTTATGACGATGTTGTTTGCAATTTCAAGGAGAGCGTTTGCCTCTTCAATCATGCCATCGTGCTCAAGGGAAACCACTTCGCCACTTACAGGCCCAGCAACGACTGCGCATATCTCAGACATTCGGTCATGAAAATCTACGCCCTCCTTTGCAATCAAACTTGGATTCGTTGTTACTCCATCAAGAATGCCAAGTGCGGCCGCTTCCTTGATTTCATCAATATTCGCGGTATCAATATATAGCTCCATAGGCGGAATGATACCTCAGGGTCCTTGCTCCATGGGGTCAGACTCCTCTAGGGGTCAGACTCCTCTTTGGGGTCAGACTCCTCTTTGGGGTCAGACTCCTCTTTG
>JACNLR010000220.1:8830-18698 GCA_014381385.1 Planctomycetota bacterium
TTTGGGGTCAGACTCCTCTTTGGGGTCAGACTCCTCTTTGGGGTCAGACTCCTCTTTGGGGTCAGACTCCTCTTTGGGGTCAGACTCCTCTTTGGGGTCAGACTCCAAGTCGCAGCCATAACTGAGGCAAAGTATGATGGCGGGATGTCAATACAACAAAAAATTGCGGAACTCGGGTTTACGTTGCCAGAGGCCCCAGCACCCGTAGCAAATTATGTACCTGCAATACATGTAGGAAATGAGGTTCGAACAAGCGGACAAATTCCCATGAAGGACGGCGTATTGCTATTCCACGGCTCTGTTCCAAGCCAGCAAAGTATTGAAGCTGCAACAACTGCTGCGCAACTCTGCGGGCTCAATGCAATTGCAGCTGCTGCAACAGCTATTGGTGATCTAGAAAAGTTACAGGGTGTTTTGCAATTGCGTGTTTACATTGCCTCGGACGCCAAGTTCCAAGCGCACTCTAGTATTGCAAATGGTGTAAGTGACTTGATGGTAAACATTTTCGGTGAGGCTGGCCGGCACACGAGAGTCGCAATGGGCTCAATTGGCCTCCCTCTGGGTGCAACCGTCGAAGTGGAAGCTGTTTTCTCAACAAAAGAATAATCATTGTTATTATCGGACATAGCAATATTTCTGTATTTTTTTCAGTAATTTTAGGCTTGACTGCATCTGGCAAGCATACAAAGATGTATAGATAGAGGTATTCTGGGTGTTTCGTGGGACCTTTGGGGAATTTTCTGGGGGACATATCTACGGGGGATGACCGGCGTGGCAACTTTATTATCGCGATTCAGTTGACCGCTCTTATTGCTCTTTCGAGCACATTATTCGCCGCACTGGTCGACATCTCGACGCCGAAGTACCTTGTTGGTGCGGCTGGCATGTGCGGCGGCAATGTCCTTATATACAACTATATAAAGATGAATACCGCTACTGGGCTGCTGTTGTAATGAGACTGCAAACGCCCTTCGTTTTCATCGGCTGTTCGTCGGTGCAATGTTTTTCGCTCGTGATGACACTCTTGTCAGGGAAGACTTCACGCAAGCAATTCCATTGTTCTAAAGACAGTCTTACCAAACTTTCTCATGCATGTTTTTTATAAATGGAGATTACTTTATTATGAAACGCAACAAACGAGGTTTTACCCTCATCGAACTACTCGTCGTTATCGCAATTATTGCGCTCTTGATGGGTCTATTGTTACCAGCGCTTGCAAAAGCGCTTGGAAATGCTCGCGTCCGTAAGGACCAAGGGCAGCTTAAAGGTGTTACAAACACGTATTCAATTTTTGCAGAAGCTGATAAAGGTGAAATGTTCCCGAAACCTGGCGTTATCGACCGTGACGCGTTAAACGTGCAAGGCAATACTTTTGGCAGTACCTACCACGGTGCGCAAGGCAACAATCTGCAAATACAGGGCAAAGGCCCTGAAGATTACACAGCAAATATTAGCGGCTGGCTCCACTCTTCAATGATTGGTCAACGCTTCTATGAGCCAAGCATTCTCATCAGTGCAAACGAAAATAACCCCATAGTTGCTGCCAAAGGTGATTCCGGCGCTAATCCTGACGAAATCCCTTACGACTACGATGCAATTAGCCCTGGTGACGATGTCTACTGGGACGTACTCTTCTCCGCTGACCTTTCTGGACAAGGCATCGCCGGTGAAAACGCAAGTGATGGTGTTAGTGACGTATGTCATACATCGTATGCAAACTTGGCACTTTGTGGCCACCGAGCGAAGAAGCGTTGGACTAATGGCGACAACCATACAGTCATTCTTTCAAGTCGTGGTACCGAAATGGGCGCTGATGGTTCTGGTAACGTTGCTGGGCAACCTGCAGAGGACTACGACGATTCGCCAACTATACTTTTGTATGGTCCTACAAGCCAGTGGGAAGGTATCTACTCAACCGCTGACGGTTCAACACACTATGCACAAACAATGTACTTTGATGAATTGCAATACCAACCAAAGGATGACTTGCTTTCCATTCTAGACAACGCATTCGATGCCGAGTTCTGGGACTACGATCTTGAAGGTCAAGGATCAGACACACCGCACAACGGTGGACCCTCTGGTGACATTTGGATGGTACTCAACGTTAAGGCAACAAAGAATGATGCCGAATGCTACTGGGACATACTGTTCCCATAATCACTTCACTGTGAATTTACATTCACTCTTTAAACTGGATTTATTTTATGAAATATATGAAAAAACAAAAAACTGGTTTCACGTTGATTGAGTTACTTGTTGTAATGTCGATTATCGCACTCCTGCTGAGTATCCTTATGCCAGCGCTTGGTCGTGCAAAGAAAGAAGCCATGCTCACAAAAGACCAGTCCCAAGTTAAATCCCTCTATGGAGGTTTTTCATTCTGGGCTCCATCGCATAGGAGTAAATACCCTATTCCTGGCTTGCAACAAAGGGAAGCAGATCCTCAGCTTGGGTTTGTTAAAGGCCGTGGTCCTGAAAATTTACTTGTAAATGATCATGCGTCCATGCTTTCGATGTGCATAATGGAGAACTTGTTCACACCTGATGCACTCGTTGCACCAACAGAGCAAAGCCCTTACGTCGCTGTCCAGTCAAGCTATGACTACGAGGCATACGACCCCTCTCCAGGTGGATGGACATTTTGGGATCCTGCGTTCGAAAATGATTTGGAAGCAAACTGCCACAATAGTTACGGCATAATTCCAATCACTGGAAAACGTAAAGATCAAAACTGGGGCGTAAGTGCACACAATCCAACTGGTTTTGCGCTTATCGGAAACCGCGGTCCTGAAGATGGCGACTATGAGGCGAACGAATTTTCAAACAGTTACTTACTTCACGGTGTTGATAAGGACTGGAAGGGCGTCATCAGCTTTGGCGATGGGCACTTGGAAGTTCTCGAAACAATGTATCCAATGAGTTCTACTTACATCCATGTATCCGGTGATTCTGTCGCTGACAACATCTTCCAAGAAGCTGAGGATCAGACTATAGACAATGCTTATGGCGATGGTCTTGGCCAAGGTGCAGACATTGTGCTTACACACGTCAAAGTTGAAGAAGTCAATGGTGATGGCAAAGCCGGCGGTTGCGACGAATTCTTGCACGATTAATTCGTAAACGCAAATACTTGTTACTTCAAACCGGCTGCAGCATGCTGCAGCCGGTTTTTCATTTGGTTTTGAAGAGTTCGCCTATGATATGCGTATGCTCGCTGCTCTCGCTACCATCGCGCTCGCCCAAACAATACCAGTCCCCAGTTACCGGCAAGCAAACGACGTTGCTGTTATCACCATTGATGGCGTCGTTGATACTGTAACTGCGCAAAGTTTCATCCGGCGACTCAAAGACGCAGAGAATGCCGACGCAGTTGTCATTGACTTAAACACACCTGGTGGTGATCTCATGGCAACTCTAGAAATTTGCTACGCCATAAAAAACAACGCACCCAACAACACGGTCGCGTGGATTCACCCACATGCGTTTTCCGCCGGAACAATCATAGCCCTTGCGTGCAGAGAAATAGTTGCAGCGCCAGGAAGTACGTTTGGAGATGCAGCACCTATCAACGCGACAGGCCAACCCATTCCTGCTACGGAACGAGCGAAAATCGAGTCGCCAGTTCTTGCCGAAGTCATCGATTCTGCAAGGCGAAACCATTACGATGAACACCTCGTAGAATCTTTTGTCAGTGTTGGAATTGAACTTTGGCTGTTGCAAAATAGTACCAATGGCGAAACTATCTGCGTAAACGCAAGCGAATACGAAACCATCTTCGGTGAGGTTCCGCCACGGCAGTTCTCGCCAATTGGTTCTACGCAACAAACAGCATCCTCATTGTCTCCCTACTTCGACTCACTTTCCAACATAACCAGCACCTTGGCAACGCAAAATCCGACATGGGATCCATCGTTTACGCAAAAACTCCCATCGAGTCGCCCCCGACTAACCTCAGGCGACCAAGATGCATGGACACTTATAAAACAAATTGTTCCAAGCGATCGCTTGCTTACTCTTAAACCCGCAGAAGCAAAACAGTATGGTCTTATTACCGATGTGATCGCAACCGACAGCGAATTACAGCAATGGTTTGGGGCAACATCTGTAACTCGGCACAAGCCTAACTGGGCGGAGGGACTTGTACGAATTCTTATTAGTTGGCCTGTGCGCCTTGCGCTCATCGCTGTTTTTTTAATCTGCGTATTTGTTGAGTTTGTTACAGGTTCAACCGGTGTGTTTAGCGCTGGGGCAGTTGTATCTATGAGTATTTTAATTGGTGCGCCCTACCTCGCTGGTTTAGCGCAGTGGTGGGATATCCTTCTGGTCTTTGCGGGCATTGCTCTCGTCGCCGTTGAAATATTTGTCATTCCCGGAACTGGGTTTACAGGATTTTTAGGGGTAGGCTTTTTATTCGCAGGGATGGTGGGAAGTTTTATCTCGGGCTCGCTTCAATCTCCACAGGGGCAAGTACAACTTTTAACTGGCTTGGGTGCTGTTGTTGGAGGATGCATCCTTGCTATCATCGGTGCATGGATTATTGCAAAGCGGCTCGGTGACACAGTAGCGATGCGTAGAATTGTGCTTGAGGGCGAAATTAAGAGTGTTCCCATACCAGTCGATTGCCAGCCGCCACTCCATGCTACCGCCGTAACCATCACGGATCTTCGACCAAGCGGGCGTATTGCCATCGATGGAGACGTGTTTGATGCTACAACTTCGGGCCAATGGATAACAAAAGGTGCTACTGTCCGTATCATACAAGTAGGCCTCACAATCGAAGTTGAGGAAGTTACATGATTGATCTACTCGCACAAACCACACCTGCTACGAGCGCATCACCCATTGTTTGGGCATTTATATTTATTGGCATCGCACTCGTGTTGTTCTTTGTCGAGGTCTTCGTCCCATCGGGTGGCATTATTGCACTCGTTGGTGCGCTCGCCGTAATCGCCTCACTTGTCGCTTTTTTCATACACGATTTGAACACCGGACTTGTCGCAACTGGTATCTACATTATTTTTGGCCCAATCCTTGCATGGATTGCTTTTAAAATTTGGGCAAGTTCTCCACTTGCCAAACGCATGATTCTTGGTGGCGTTGTACAAGAAGACCCAGAAGAAGCAATGCAAATCTCAAATGCAAGGCAAGAAGAACAAATAGCCACATTGCAATTACTTGTAGGGCAAGTTGGTGAGACGATTACCGTACTTAGACCAATCGGGGTTGTTCAGATTGATGGGCAACGGGTCGACGCTATGGCCGAAACAGGAAGTATCGAGGCAAACACCCCCATCAAAGTCGTTTCTGTGTACGACAATCAAATCAAAGTCAGAGAAATCAAGGACTGATACAATACAGAATCGAAGAGGAGGTTCTTATGAACTTATTTTTAGCAGCATTTTCACCTTGGCTCCTTGGCGGAGTCATCATCGGCGGCATTTTCTTACTTATTATCGTTGCCTTTGCATTTCAATATATCGGCCTATACCTTCAGGCGTGGGTAAGTGGTGCGAAGGTTGGGTTAATCGACCTCATCATGATGCGTTTTCGAAAGGTCAATGCAAAATCCGTCGTTATCAATCGCATTAGTGCGAAGAAAGCCGGCATTGAAGTAACCACCGATCAGCTTGAAGCGCACTTTCTTGCAGGAGGTCGCATCATAAACGTAGTTCGAGCGATGATTGCTGCCGACAAGGCTAGAATTGACTTGCGCTGGGAAACGGCAACGGCGATTGACCTTGCAGGACGAGACATTTTGGAAGCGGTTCGCACAAGTGTTGACCCTAAAGTTATTGATTGCCCAAGCGACGGTGCTGGCAAGCGGACAATCGATGCCGTTGCTGGGGATGGTATTCAATTGAAAGCGCGCGCGCGTGTGACCGTGCGTACAAATATAGCAAGGCTCGTTGGAGGTGCCACGGAAGAAACAATTATCGCACGTGTTGGCGAGGGCATCATTTCTACAATTGGCTCAGCGAATACACACTTGCAAGTGCTCGAAAACCCTGACAATATTTCGAAAACCGTGCTCTCAAAAGGCCTCGATGCTGGAACTGCATTTGAAATTCTCTCCATTGATATCGCAGACATAGACGTTGGCGAAAACATCGGCGCAACGTTACAAGCCCATCAAGCGGAAGCTGATAAATCGAGATTCCAAGCGCAAGCCGAAAAACGCCGGGCTATGGCGGTAGCGCAAGAAGCAGAGTATCGCGCAGAAGAACAAAAAAACCGCGCGCTTGTTGTTCTTGCTGAAGCAGACGTACCAAAAGCTATGGCTGACGCGTTCAGGCAGGGCAACTTCGGCGTGATGGACTATTACAACATGAAAAATGTTATCTCAGATACCGACATGCGATCCTCCATCGCGGGCGACGCGCCAGACACCGAGAAATAACATGACCACCGCAACGGACCTTCCTGCGATTCTTGGTGGGAATCAAGCCATAACCCTCGATCAAGTTAGGGCACATGCTTGGCCCATTATTTCAAAACAAGACGAACAAGCTGTTCTAGATGTACTTCGTAGCGGCAACCTGTCACTGCATCCAATAGTAGGTGAACTTGAGAGTGCGTACAAAGAACGTACCGGTAGAAATTTTGCTTTGACACACAACAACGGTACATCTGCAATTCTTGCTGGACTAAGTGCGATTGGAGTCAAACCTTACGATGAGGTGATTGTCCCCTCTGCAACGTGGTGGTCAAGCGTCATGCCTGTACTTCATTGCGGTGGAGTACCAGTGTTTGCAGAGCTAGAGCCAACATGCTTAGGATTAGACCCAGAAGATGTAGAGCGAAAAATAACGGATAAAACCAAGGCGATTGTTGTCGTGCATTTGTTTGGCGTACCATCCAAAATGGATGAACTGCTCGCAATTGCAAAAAAGTACAACCTGAAAATTTTAGAAGATGCATCGCACGCCCACGGAGCAACGTACAAAGGAAGACCAATAGGTTCACTTGGAGATGTAAGTGTATTCAGCATGCAGGGCAATAAATTGTGCCCGTCTGGCGAAGGTGGCATATTGCTTTGCGACGATGAAGAAATGTATGAGGCTGCAATACGGCTTGGGCACTACGAAAGATTGCTCAATCTAGAGTCTAATAATAAATTCTTTGCTGCAACTGGTTTTGGGTTCAAATTCAGAATGGCGCCAATGGCTGCTGCTCTTGCATTATCGCAGTTACAAAAAATGGATGAGCGCAACACCAAGAGAAATCATAATTGCAACTACCTCTCCGAAAAACTTGAGGGTCTCGGGTTTGAAACTTTTTTGTCAACAGACGATGCACAACGTGTTTATTTTGAGTTCCTCATACGATATAACGGGGAGAAAACTGGACTACCAATTACAGATTTAGCAAATGCCCTGCAAGCTGAAGGCGCGCTTGTATCAGCCCCTCGATATCCTTTGCTTCACCAACAACCAGTTTTTACACACGGTGTTTGGTCAAAAATCGCACGGTTGCCCGCATCGGAAGAAAACCCTATACATAGCTATGACCCCATGGACTTACCCAACACGATTGTTGGTAACGGTACTCTTTTAAAATTACCCTCGTTCCCTTCTGCAGATACTGCATTGCTTGATCAATATTTCCTCGCGTTCGAAAAAGTTTTGAAACACACAAATGACCTCCCAAGAACCGAAAGCTAAAGCGCCGCCAGATGCAGATGCAATCTTAAAGCAATTTCGTTCACCACTTGTGCGATGTTGCAGAATTACTCTATTGTCTGTACTCAACCTTGTGAAGATCGTGCGGGGGGTATCGTGGGAAGCTTCTGGGCACCAGCAAATTACGGGCATTAAGGGTCCAGTTATTTTTGCGTCCAATCATCAAAGCCATGTGGACACACACGTCATCATGCACACACTTCCAAAACACTTACGCAAAACCACTGCCGTGGCTGCTGCGTTCGATCACTTCGCAGATCGAGATGGTACTTCAAACAAAAAACAACTGATTCAATTTTTAGTTGCTGCGCTTTGGCATGCTTTTGGAATCGAAAGGATTGAATCACCACTGCGTTCAATACGAACTATGCTTGACTTAATGCTTCAGGGTTGGTCTGTTGTCATTTATCCAGAAGGCACCCGAAGCCGCTCAGGTGAAATTGCATCTTTCAAGGGCGGGCTTGCGATTATTGCGAAGAAGAGTGGTAGGCCAATCATTCCTATATGCATTCAGGGTGGTCGAAATGTACTTCCAGAAGCAACATATATTCCAAGGTCAGGCGTAATCCAAATTTCGTATGGAAAACCGTTACACTTTAGGGAAGATGAAAGTTCCGCCGAGTTTATTTCAAGAGTGGAAGCAGCCGTTCGAGAAATGGCTGACAAAACATGATAGAACCCATTGAACAAACGGGCTGGAACAGCCTTGACATTGCGCTACTTGTCTCCCTCCTGCCACTACTCATTTTAAGTGCTTTTTTTAGTTGTAGCGAGACAGCTTTTTTTCGACTTAGTCAAGCACAACTTGCTGAGTTGCAAAAGCGTAAAACACCAACAGCAAGCGCCGTTCTTTACATAACACGCAATCGCCGAAACGTTCTCATTACGATTCTTATAGGCAACATGTCTGCAAACGTACTCTACTTTGTTATGTGTTCCGTTCTCATGTTGCATGCTCCCGGAACGGTAGGTGTAGAAATAGCAATTGCCTTTGCCACATTGTTTTCCATAGTTATTTTTGGCGAAGTTCTCCCAAAAATGGCAGCGACTGCGAGACCTACTGGAATAGCGATGTTACTTGCTCCGCTGCTTTCATTACTGCACCAAGTATTATCGCCCGTCCGCAGAGCAATCGACACACTACTCATCTCGCCGCTCTCACGTCTTGTATCTACTTCAACGCCTGACTCTCTCAACGCAACAGAGCTCGCTTCGCTTGTTGCGTATTCCTCTTCAGATGGAATCATTGATCAAGATGAGCAACGCGTGTTGTTCGAAGTCGTAGAACTAAGTAGAATACGAGTGCGAGAGGTCATGACTCCAAGAGTGCACATGATTTCAGCACCAGCAATTTCAAGTGAAGTAGAACTACGTAAAATCATTGCACAAAGCAGACTTACGCAGCTCCCACTTTATGGCGACGACATCGATGATATTACTGGCATGCTGCACACAAAGAGGTATTTACAGCAATGCAACGTTGGGCAAACACTTTTGCAAGCGAGCATGACTAAACCACAATTTATACCGCAAGTTGCAACGCTCGACCAACTTCTTACTCGCTTCCGTAAAACCTCCACTCGACTCGCTATTGTTGTTGACGAATTTGGTGGTACCGCAGGACTTGTTACTCTTGAAGATGTTCTAGAAGAACTCATAGGTGAAATTGGTGGAGATGATCATTTTGTAATTACCCCGCCCCAACAACTCGAAGATGGCAAATGGAAAATTGATGCCAACACCGGAGTGAGAGGTTGGACTGCTGCAATGGGCTCATTTGTAGAACACTGCCCCGCCGCAACAATGGGGGGCTTGATTGCAGCAAAACTAGGACGCATCCCAGAAGTAGGTGATGTAATTCACTTTAGTAACTTAGAACTTGAAGTGGAATCAATGGACACGTACCGAGTAGCAACCGTCCTTGTTTCTATATCCAAGGGAGAAGAGCAATGACCGAAATGTACATTGCTATCGGAGTTACAGTACTTGGCGTTTTGCTCAGTGCGCTGTACTCTGGACTCGAAACGGGTCTCTACACTATCAACAAAATACGACTCGATGTTCGTGCGTTGAGCAATGTTGCAAGTGCAAAAAGGCTTCTTGAGATACTTGACCGCCCTGCCCGAATGCTTGCGGTATTACTCGTTTGTAACAATATTGCAAATTATCTAGCGAGTTATGGCGCT
>JACNLR010000119.1 GCA_014381385.1 Planctomycetota bacterium
TCGCAAGAAAGCTACCCGTAAGAAAGCTACTCGTAAGAAAGCTACCCGTAAAAAGGCTGCTAAAAAGACGACTCGCCGACGACGCAAAAAATAACCCCAGCGTTATTACACTACGGATCACAAGTGGAAACGACCCCAGACCGGGGTCGTTTCTTCTTTTGTATAAAGCCCTTGGCATAGAGCCAAAACCATGCAATAATAAAACACAGAACTTTTAAACTTTTAACTACAAGTAGAACGAAGAGACATTCATGACACACATAATTGCAGAGCCGTGCATTGGAACCAAAGACACATCTTGCGTAGATGTTTGCCCAGTCGACTGCATTCTTCCAATGAGCGACGACGATACATTTTCTGAAGTTGAAATGCTTTACATTGACCCAGACACGTGCATCGATTGTGGTCTTTGCGTTGACGAGTGTCCCGTGCAAGCAATTTTCCCCGAAGAAGATTTACCAGAAGAATGGCATAAATATATTCAGATCAAT
Source organism: Planctomycetota bacterium (assembly GCA_014381385.1). Classification (GTDB taxonomy): domain Bacteria; phylum Planctomycetota; class Phycisphaerae; order Phycisphaerales; family SM1A02. The sequence goes on from JACNLR010000119.1 coordinate 492, forward strand.
GCCGACTTCTTTGAATAGTTGCAATACAACCGTCACACACCACAATCACTATCGGGTGCCTCTGCCCAATCTTGAACCTTATCGCCGAGGTCTAAATCGCTTGGCAGCGTCTTGCGATACCCAAGTTTACGAACCACTTCAAGAACATCAGTCCACGTCGGGAAGGTTCTTCCATTAGCTTCTTTAAAGGCGTTGATTGCGACCAAGAACATAAACTGCTCTTGGTTCATTTCACCCTCTTCAGCAGCCCTTAAAAAGTCTGTCCGCCTTCTTCCTGGACCCCGCCTTCGGTCAAGGTCTGCTTGGGATGGTTTACTAAGAGTACGGCGATCAATTCCACTTCGCCGGTCAACAACTTCCCCAGTATCTCCGGGCATCTTAGAATCGTTACCATGTTGTCCCTGCTGCTCCGTCACATTGGTAGCATACCCCACTAGGTAAAAGAACAACAAGCACCAAATGAACAAAAGACTCGACAACACAGAACAACCACCTCTAAATATTGCTGCAGTGGCTCTTGGGTGGATACTCCCTGGACTTGGGCACGTAAGCATTGGACAAAAGCGACGAGGCCTCTTGATTATGGGGGGCGTATTCTTTCTCATTGTCTGCGGTGCGCTTATTGGTGGGATTGACGCGGTCGACCATAAAAGAGATGGACTGTGGTTTATTGCGCAGGTCTGGGGTGGACCAATTGTTATTGGAATTGATATGCTTAATCAAGCCCTCATTGCACCACTCCCCATTACAGAAAAAGCAACCCATGTTGGGCTTAGCCACGCGAACGAATTAGGAACGCTCTTCATTGCCATGGCGGGTCTCATGAACTTTGTTGTGTTGCTTGACGTTTTGCAAGCGGTAAAGAACGAAGATTTAGAGAAACGCCATGCCGTTGAAGACAGGCGATCTTCCCAATGATTGCTTGGACACCATTTCTTGAACCGATGAATGCCATGCAATCATGGTGGTACCTTTTACTCGTACCACTTGTATTTGGCATCGCGGTGATTTACAGAGCACTACGAGAAAAATCATTTGCAAGGTATTGGCAATCGGTATGTATTATGACCTTGCAGGTTGTGTTGGGGATTTTGGGCATTGCAGTTGCACTTGGCGTGTTCGTGCAGTTTGTTATTCCAATAATTAGCCAGCCATAAGCATCAGCGCTTCGGGATTATCCAAAAGACGAGTTTTAAGGATGTTGTGCACATGCTTAAGGCGTTGACTTACACGCGATTCACTGTATCCGAGCGTGTTGCCGATTTCCAGCATCGTTAATCCCTCTGTGTACGTGAGAGTAACAATTAGCAAATCATAATGGCCAAGTTGCTGGAACAGCCAAGCATGTAAATCACTTCGTTCGATCGGAGCAAAAGACTCTAGTTTTGCTTCGATATTAATTGCGCTTGATACTTCCTCGTCCCCATCTGTTTCACTTGGGTGATAGGAAAGGGTGCAGGGAACATGGACGTCTTGCATAACTGCCAAAAACTCAGACTCATCTAATTGCAGGAGTTGTCGAAGCTCTTCGTCCGTAGGCTGTATACCGTGCTGTGCTTTAAATGTGGCGATCCCCTGTGCTATCATTTTTGATCGCGACCTTGCAAGCCTTGAGGCGGGATCTTCGCGACGAAGATAGTCAATCATCGCACCTTCGATCCGAAGTCGGGCGAAACTCTCGAATTTAAAACGGCGTTCTGGTTCAAATTTATCTAAATACTTGTCAAGGGCAAAGAACGCCACCTGTTCTAGGTCGTCTGGCTCAACTCTTCCAAGGACGCTAGAGGACACCCTAGCAGCGAGGCGGCTAACGAATGTGTCCATGTAATACAGGAGCAGGGCTTCTCTGGTCAATGAGCAACCCGTTTTTTTGTAATACAGCATGGCATCTACTGCCCATGCTTTTGATTGCTCTGGTGGTATGTTGGTTCCCTGAGGCGGCAAAAAATCGCCGCCATCTGCTTTTAGATGACTGACCATTAGGTTTCTTCCCTGAAACATGTAGCGATGTTTGGGCTTTGCGACATTCGCTGCCCAGCCTATTCTCATCGGCACCAATGTGCCTATAACCCCAATTTTTCCGAATATCTTACTGAGGGCGAATATTTAATTGGTGTTTGCGTGGTTTTTGGAGTACATTTATATCTTCAAGGAGAAAAAATGACAATATCAATCGCTATCGCTTTTACAGCCATCGGTGCTCTTGCGCCAAACGCTTTCCACTTTCAGTCCGAAGTAGTACCCTATCAAGACATGAGTAAGGGCCATATGGCCACAGAGCTGATGCAACTCACAGCAACAGGAAGCGCAGCGATGCATGTTGTGGTTCGCTTTGATACACCAGTAGATTCCAATACGAGAACATTGTTGCAGGAGCGAGGATTGTCCGTGCAGTATCCACTTGGTGGCGCAGCGTATGTTGCTGTGCTTGATCCGCAACTGTTAGATCCACGAAATATGCTTGCTCTTGACCACATTCGTGAGTTGCGCCCCCTTGAACCAATGTGGAAATTACATAGTTTTCTAGCAGACGGCAGAATCCCAACGTGGACTATGCCAACGCCAACCTCAAGAGTAGCGCAAGCCGATCCAATTGTCGCTTTATACGTGATGTTTCATGAAGATGTTGACCTGCAACTATGCGAGCTAGATATGGTGCAGGTGTTTGGAGGTAAAGTTCGCTCTACCTTATCCACAAGCAATACAGTAATTGTTGAACTTCCATATTCCCAGATCGACTTTCTCATCGAAGACGACAGAGTACTCTACGTAGAACCTGCGCTACCAAAGTTTAGTGAACTAAACAACTCAAACCGATCCGTGACCCAAGCGGACATTGCACAATCCACCCCTTACGACTTGGATGGCGAAGGCGTTTCTGTCATGGTGTACGACGGCGGATATGGGTATTCTGGCCACGGTGATTTTGGTGGCCGTCACTACACGCGAGACAGCGCAGGACTCAGTAACCATGCAACCCACGTTGCTGGCACAATTGGCGGTGACGGATCAGGAAGCGGTGGTCAATACCGCGGGATGGCGCCAGCTGTGACCATCCAAAGTTATGGTTTTGAACAAGAGGGCGGTCTTGAAGAGGGCTTTCTCTACACTGATCCCGGTGACCTTGAGCAAGATTACAGTCAAGCTATCAATACTTACGGTGCGGTTCTGGCAAATAATTCAATCGGAACGAACACGGCGCCAAATGGGTTCCCATGCGAATGGACAGGCAACTACGGCATTACAAGTAACCTCATCGATAGCGTAGTCCGCGGAGACCTCGGTGGCGATATACGTATTGTTTGGGCAAACGGGAATGAGCGTGGCTCGAGCAATTGCGGCACTTCGTACAACTCAACAGCACCGCCCGCATGTGCAAAGAACCACATCACCGTTGGCGCGTTTAACTCAAACGATGAATCAATGACCTACTTTTCAAGTTGGGGACCCACCGATGATGGCCGAATTAAGCCTGATATCTCAGCTCCTGGCTGCGAATCGGGCGGCGACGGTGGAGTTACAAGTTGCTCTTCAAGCGGTGGTTACACCAGTATGTGTGGCACATCGATGGCGTGCCCAACGGTCACGGGTTTGTCTGCACTCATCGTGCAGGATTGGCGAACCCAGCACCCTGGCGAACCAGACTTGATGAACTCAACGTTAAAGGCATTACTTGCCCATACCGCAGAGGATAAATTCAACACCGGACCAGATTGCCAATACGGCTACGGTAGCGTTCGCGTGGTCGATGCAATTGATCACCTCAGGGCTGACAACATTGCTGAACTTGAGATAAGCCAAGGCGAGACAGTTGAAATGTTGATTTTTGCGGAACAGCCAGGCATGATTAAAGCAACAATCGCTTGGGACGATGTCCCCGCAACACCGCTCGTCATTCCAAGTTTAGTCAACGATATTGACATCGTTGTTGTCGACCCAAACGGAACAACGCATTACCCATGGACTATCGACCCTGCAAATCCAGTGAATCCAGCAGTTCGTACACAAGCAGACCACTTAAACAACATCGAGCAAGTACAAATCGACGCTGGCGTGTCGGGTGTCTATAGAATAATTATTACCGGGTACAACATCGCGGTTGGTTCACAACAATTTGGTTTAATGGCGTCACCCGCACTTATCCAATGCTCACCAAGCGGGATAGCTTCGCTTGACCGAAGCAGTTACGCGTGCGGCGCTATGGTTGGCTTACAAGTTGTCGATTGTGATTTGAATACCGATGATAATGTTATTGACATAACGACCGTTACTGTTTCTTCAACCTCTGGTGATGCAACAGACGTAACACTCGTAGAAACAGGAGTGGCGACATCGTCGTTTATGGCATCGATTGTAATTGGTGAAGATGTTTCTGCTGAAGAGGGTGACACGCTAACGATTACATACATCGATGCGAACGACGGGCAGGGCGGCTCAAATGTTGTTGTGACAGACGACGCAAACGTCGACTGCACAACACCTATTATTGGAAGCATAGTCATAACAGAAGTTATGACTCACGAAGCAACAGTTTCAGTAACGACCAACGAAGACACAGCCATACGTGTGTATTATGGAGAATCGTGTGCCAGTCTTACCAATGAAGCGAGCAGCAACCAGATGGGAACGTCGCACGAAATTGAACTTAACGGCCTTAGCGACAACACAGCATACCGTTTTGAAGTGCACGCAATAGATGGAGCAGGCAACGCGGTCATTGACGACAACAACGGCACGTGCTACTTGTTTGTTACAGAAGATGTGCCGTCCTACTTTACCGAACAAGATAGCGGCTTTGATTTAGATGGAATGTCCGTAACGTTCACACCATATACAAACGTAGACCAATATCGTGCTTGCGCTGAACCGATCACTTCGTTGCCCTCGGATCCAAACGGTGGCACAACTGTTTCCCTAAGTGATGATGATGCTGAGTCACGTAATACTTCACAACCAGTTTGGTTGTATGGAGAGTCGTATTCAACAATATATATTGGCAGTAACGGTCAACTTACGTTCAACTCAGGCTCTACGGATTACACCGAAAGCATCAGCGAACACTTTGCTCTCATTGGAATTTCGATGTTGTGGGACGACTTGAACCCAGCTTCTGGCGGCACTATCCGTTTTTCAGAATACAACGATCGTTCTGTAGTGACATTTAACAACGTCCCCGAATATTCTAACACCGGATCAAACACCTTCCAATGCGAACTCTTCTACGACGGTGTTATTCGTCTTAGTTGGCTTGGCGTTGATTCAAATGACAACATTGTGGGGCTCTCGGCAGGAGGCGGAACGCCTTTGGACTTTGAAGAAGATGACATTTCAAGCGCTGATGATTGTGGAGACCCTGTAGTGCAAGGAGACGTCAATGGTGATGGAATCGTTGATGTAGCCGACCTTCTTGCTATCATGGATGCATGGGGACCTTGCGACGGGTGTCCTGCAGACCTAAACAGCGATGGAATCGTCGACGTCGTCGATTTATTAGAGGTTGTAGGCAACTGGGGCTAGGTATCCCCCTTTTGATGGATGTCCACGTCTCTTAGCAGATCAGCCATTGCCTTTGGTGCTCTATTGGCGTAGAATTACGGGTTCCAAATTGGAGTTATACACATGGCAAAACTGTTTTACACACTAACTGAGGCGAGCGATCGTCTCGGAAAAACACAAGACGAAGTTCGCGCAATGGCGCAATCAGGTCAACTTGAAGAGATGCGCGATGGTGAGGATATTATGTTCAAACGCCAACAGGTCGATCTCCTAGCAGGTGACGCTGATGGCGAATCGATTGAGTTAGACTTGAATCTCTCGGATGATGAAGGCTCGAGCCTTGGCATTGATCTCTCAGGTTCAGCGCCTGGAATCAGCGAAGACGATTCCCCAACTGCGGGTGGTAGTGGATATGGCTTAAGTGACAGTGGCACTGGGCTAGGTCTTGGCGCGGGCGCTTCGGGTCTTGACCTTGGTGAATCTGGTACAGGTTTTGGCTTTGACTTAGGCGACAGCGGGAGTGCACTTGGACTTGATCTTGGTAGTAGTGGTTCTGCTAGCGGTATTAGTGCATCGTTTGAGGGTGGCGAAGACGACGATGCAGCGGAGACGAGAGTTTCCGATGCCGTTGATGAAGAGTTAAGTTTAGAAGCCGTTGGCAGCGGCAGTGGCTTACTAGACCTCACGCGAGAGTCTGACGATACTTCGCTTGGTGCCGAATTACTTGACGAAGTTTGGGAAGCGGGCGACAGCGGAGAATTCAACGCAAACGCTACTGGATTATTTGAAGCAGCCGAACCAGAGCAACAGGCGCACGTGCATGAGGATGCACCGATGGGTCTACCCGCGGTGGCGGCATACGCATATGACGGTAAATGGTCTGGAACGGCCGTTGGTCTGCTTGTGGGCGCAGTATTTGCAATGATTGCAGTTGCAATTATGCTCGTAACAAGCATCATGGGCGTGACCCCAAACCTCGCTGCTATGGTTTCGGGTGATGTAATGGTCTGGGGTGGTGGGTTCCTTGGGTTTGCAATTATCGCTGGACTAATCGGCATGTTCATTGGCAAAGCAAGCGAGTAATACACGTTGACATTAACAAGGTATGGTTGGCACCAGTGGCTAGCAATTACACTCGTGCTTGTCTTTGTGGCAGCTGTAGCAGGCTACTTTCAATGGTGGCTAGCGCTTATTCCGATTGCACTGCTTTGGCTCGCACTTGTTTCGTTTTTTAGAAATCCTTGGCGGCGAATTCCTCAAGATCTTCCGGAAGGAACGATGCTCAGTCCAGCAGATGGAGTCGTTTCAGCAATCGAGTACCTCGATTCCCATGAGACAGTAGAAGGTCCCGCTGTTCTGATTCGCATTTTCTTAAGTGTTCTGAACGTGCATATTAATAGAGTTCCTTGTGATTGCGAACTCGACAAAACACGGTATCGAAAAGGCAAGTTTTTAGATGCTCGAAGTGCAGAATCTGCAAAGGTGAACGAGTCAAACACACTTTTCTTTTATGCATTTGGCGAGCGTATCGGTGTTCGGCAAGTATCAGGAAAGATAGCACGTCATATTGTTTGCCCCGTAACTTCAAGCGACACGTTTTCACAGGGTCAACAGTTTGGAATGATTAAGTATGGCTCAACAACGGAGTTGATTTTACCAAGACCAAACGATGTTACCGTGCACGTGACAAAAGGCGACAAAGTTCGCGCAGGAGTTACGGTGTTTGCGACTCTGCCTCGGCAGGCATAGGTTTACCTTCTAGCCAGATATATTCAAGCATGGGAATAATAGGATCACCTTCGTTTGCCCTGTTCTGGAGTTCAGTAAGGCCTTGTTCGATCATTTCAATATCTTGTAATTGATATCCGATGTAGGCAAGCAAGAATGCATACGTACCACCATCACGTTCTTCGCCGAGTCGACTACGAATCGCTACGGCGGTCCGCACCAAATCAATTCTTGTTGGAAGGAGTTGCGGTTCGTAACGAACGCCAATCATTTCTGGTTGAAACGTAAAGAGCGATTGTAAAACATGGCTTGCAGAAAGGTGGAGTCCTGAGCCTAGGTTTGCATGCCCAAGACCAGCGGTAGCCATTGGGTGCCCCGGAATAAACATCAATGCCTGATCGAAACGCTTCTCGGCTAAGAAAAACTCGCCACGAGCTATAGCCAATTCACCTTTTTGGACGAGTTCGTTAAATCTGCTTTGCTCAGCTCCTGCGAAAGTACCAATGCGTTCACCGTGTTGCAAGGAAGCGTAAATGTCATCTATTGCGAGCGTTTCTTCCTCTGTGGTTTCGGTTTCGTTCTCAACAATTTCATCTTCCTCGTCGATGCCAGCAAGTTCTTCTTGCAGTTTTGCGTACTGTGCATCGAGCCAACTCAACGTTGTTTCGTCATCTTCATCATTATCCACAAGTTGTTTCGCTTTCTCTGCAATTGTGTCCAAGATATTGATGTATTGCTCTGGCACGGAGATTCGATTTTCAAGAACTCCATAATCAAGTCGATTTTCAGCAGTTCGCCACGTTTGTACTAACGAGGCATTTCCAATTCCCGCTTCTTCGTCTTGCGTGGCTCTTGCAGCATCCCAAGCAGAAAAACCAAGAGCAACCGTAGGTTGGATGCTTGTCTGCAATGAAACACCGCGCATCGGCGAAGCGGTGAGATAGCCTATTGAATCTTTGGAATTGTGATGCCCAACCTGAATGGATGAAGTGTCGTAGGCTGGGGTTTGCGATCCTGAACCGAGCACTTGACTGAGGCGAAATTGCTCTTTTTGCCGAGAGGACCAATTGGTCGAAGATGTAATATCATTTTTTGCTGCGTACTCCTTCGCGCCTTCTTCATTCCAATCGTTCGAATAGGTTCGTATGGAGCGACCCTCAGAGAGTGTTTGAGGTGAGGTTGACCAATTATCCATAAATGATGGATTGAAGTAACTTCGGTCACCCTGCTTTAGAAACTGTGCGGATTGTTGGTTCCAATTGTTCCAATACCATGGACTGTTATACAGCGCCTCTTGGTATGCAGAATCTCCTTCTTCTCCAGCATCCTTTATCAGTTGGACATCTGCGCCGTTGGGCCTGCCAAGTGAGCCGTTAAAATTTATACCCTGCAGCATACCGTTTCCACGAAGAGCATTATTCCGCACACCGATTGGCAGTGATTTGATTGCATTTGCTGTGCCATTTGACGAGGTGTTGCTTTCTAATGCGTCACCGGTACCCAGCGAATATTGTCCGATGGCAGAAGATCCAATGAACAAAAAAACTACAACAAGAACGAGATTGTGACGCATGAAATGCTCCTTATCTGCACATCCTAATTACACTGTGCAACATGTCAAAACAGACGCGCTACGTTACAACGCCTATTTACTATGTGAATGATAGGCCCCATATCGGTCATGTGTATACAACAACATTGTGCGATGTCTATGCTCGAGCCATGCGGAGCGTTGGGCACGATGTGTTTTTCCTCACTGGAACCGATGAACACGGCGTAAAAGTGGAGCAATCGGCCTTGGAGAAGGGTATGACGCCACAAGCGCTTGCAGATCAAAATTCTGCGGAATTCCAATCAATAATGGGGATGTTTAACCTCACAAGCGATGCATTTATTCGAACAACCTCAAGCGAACACACAAAGCAGGTGCAAACATTTGTTGCAAAGTTGCTTGAAAGGGGCGATGTGTACCTTGGCACATTTGAAGGTTGGTACGACGAGGGACAAGAGGAGTACCACACAGAAACGAGCGCTAGGGAATTGGAGTACAAGTCACCAATTAGCGGGAAGCCACTTGTTCGGGCTACGGAAAACAATTACTACTTTAAGTTGAGCGCTTACCAAGGTCGCCTTGAACAATTGTTTGAAACGAACCCTGCATTTGTGCGGCCAAGTAGCCGCCGAAACGAAGTGCTTGGGCGTTTTGCTGACGGATTACAAGATGTCCCGATTAGTCGTACGAATTTTTCTTGGGGCATTCCGATGCCAAGTAACGACGAGCACGTCATCTATGTCTGGATTGACGCGCTGTTCAACTATATTACAGCCCTTGGTTTGGGAGACCATGCGAGTGATTGGTACAAAGAGCGAAGCGAGTTCTGGCCAGCGTCGTATCACGTCATTGGCAAAGAGATTCTATGGTTCCACGCAGTTATTTGGCCAGCGGTGTTAATGGCATTAGAGTTGCCCCTGCCAAATTGTATATATGCGCACAGTTTTTGGATTAGCGAAGGCAAAAAGATGTCTAAATCGCTTGGTAATTTTATAGACCTTGCGACGGTCGAGTCGTATATCGAAAAATACAACATGGATGCGTGGAGATACTACCTCGTAACACAGGGTCCACTTGGTGCAACAGATGCAGATTTTGTTGCAACGAGATTTCAAGAAATATACAATGCCCATCTCGTCAACACAGTGGGGAACTCCACAAGCAGAGTGACTGCAATGCTAAACAAATACTTCGATGGAGTTGTTCCACCTGAAGTTGATGGCGAAACACGTGTCGAAGTTACAGGTTTTGATTGGCCCACAAAATGTGAGGCTGCGCTTCTCCAATGGACAAGCGCAATGGAAGCGTTCGAGTTAACAAAGGCAACAGAAGAAGCGATGGGCTTAATTCGAGACGTTGATCTGTTTATTAACGACACAGCACCTTTTACACTTGCAAAAGACGAGTCGAAACAAAAAGAATTAGGCGCAATTTTGTATCAGTGTATTGAAACACTGCGAATTGCAATGTTACTCCTTTCCCCTGTAATTCCTAGTAAGACAGAAGAATTTCTAGTTGCAATTCAAGCAGATTTGTGCATTGGAAATATACAAGAACTGGCAAGGTGGGGTGGAGCGCAGCCAGGGTCTAGTGTAAGCAAAGTCGCCTTGTTCCCTCGGGTGAAGTAACTACCCCACTAGAGCTGCAAAGAGCGAGGGTCCACTCGCCCTAGTATCTGGTTGAAGGTTGTGATAATGTAACAGCGTTAGCCCCGATGCTTTTGCGAGCGTTTCAATGTCGCTCTTTGAAAAACCTAAATGCACATGCCCCATCGTGTGTTTATACTCATCGTGGAGGTGTTCTTGCATGTCGACAATCAATATGCGCCCACCAGATGTTGTAACTCTAGACGCCTCACGCAGCGCAGATTCAGCGTCTTCAACGTGGTGTAGTACGAGACAAAACATAGACACATCAAACCTGCCGTTTTCAAACGGTAGTTTTGAGGCATCCCCCTGAACAAACTCAATATTAGGTGCGAGGTCAGGCCGCTTTTGTGCAACGTCTAGCATTGCCGACTCTCTGTCAACCCCAGCCACGGCCGAAACAAACGGCGCAATGAGTGAACTCGCATTTCCAATCCCACAGCCAATATCTAGGATGGAAAGTGAAGGGTCAAGTAAGGAAAGTAATGCAATGGAGGTAAAGTGTGAGCCGAACATTTCGGCTCGCATAGATTCCCATCCACCACTTACGTTCTTAAAAAAGTTCTTACTATCGCTTTGTCGGTGTGTCAGCGCTGATACTAATCTGGCATTGTCCGCATCCGTACTTGGAAGTTCACCAAAATTTTCTTCTGCAATACTCCATAGATCCGAAGCACCGCTTGGCATAGAGTCTGAAACTCGGTAAAGCCCCGTTGTTCCAACAGTTCTTCGCGCGACGAATTCTGTTTCAAGCAACATTTTGAGATGCCTTGAGACGGTGGACTGTGGAAGTTGAAGAATGTCTGCGATTTCACCAACACTTAGTTCGTGTTGTGCTAAAAGCCGTAGTACCCGCAGTCGAGCGATATCGTTGAGTGCTGAAAGTGAATCAAGTAAAGTCGATGGACTTGTCGTTGTCATTGTGAGTCGTCAACAATTCCAGTCATCGTTGGACCGGGAATTTCTCCATGAGCCCGCAGCGCGTTGGAAATGTTTTCATCACTCGGGCTGATAAGCCAAGCTTGTTGCCACAAGTGAATTGCTTTGTCGTTTTCGCCAAGTCTCTCTGCGAGCGTTGCGCCAAGAATATACGGGTTTGCATCCGTTCCATCGCTTAAAGTAATTGCTGTATTGATGGCATTTGTAGCTGAGTCTGGATCATCTAAATCCATTGCGTATTCCGCGAAACTAGTCCAAGCACGGACGGTTTGTTGTTTTTTTGCCCTTGAATACAAAAAGGAAAAGAGTTGATCTTGTCGACCGCAATCGTAAAGCGATTTTGCGTAGAGGTCTGCAACCTCTATATTTGATGGTTCTAATGCCTCTGCAATTGCCAATGATTGCGAAGCAAGTTGTGGTTCGCCCATCTCCATTAGGCATTGACCAAGTTTATACTGGGCTTGCCAATCACCGGGGTGTTGCAATGTCGCCTTTTTATAGTCGGCCGCTGCATCAGACCAGCGCTCTTGCCACATTGCGTAGTTGCCCTTTTCGAGGAGCGTCGTGTTGCTTGGCTGGCTGCAGCCAGTACTAATGATTGCTAGAAGCGCACCGCCTACGATTGTTGTTGTTATTTGTTTCATGGTAAATCTTTCCCTTTCATGTTCACACAAGTATTTGCTACCATGATACGGTAGACAAAGTAATCATGGCAGCCCCAACAAGAGAGAATCCATATCCAACTGTATTTTTACAGCACGTCCTTCCAGATGGAACTACCCATTTTGACTGGCTTCTTGGCGTGGACCCCAAAGGTGAAAAGCCCTTGATTAGTTTTCGAGCCAAGCAGCGAATCGACCAAATCACAGAGAACAAGTGGTTTGAATTAGAATCTCGACCAGACCATCGACCTGATTATCTGCATATTGAGGGAAAATTAGAGGGTGATCGAGGGGAGGTTACACGGCTGTCAACGGGTGGTGTTTTCTTGTGGAGAGAAATTCAAGGCGGCTGGAATATGATGGTCGACTGGGGAATCGGATCCGTAACGGAATATGAAATCGTTACTGGCGAGGGCATTCTCGCGGTTCGAAGAATTTTTGAAAACCAATCACAAGACCCACCACCACCGCTACCAAAACCAAAGGTAGTTGGCGATGTGCCAGTTGGACTAACAGACGATGGGCCTGGGTTACCAAAGAAAATCACCGCCTTTGATAAAAGGAAAAAAAGGGCGAGTAACTGGTTACGGGAACCAAATGCAACTGGCACCGGTGCTTCTCACGTGCGTACTTTTCACAGCAAGTTAACGGATGACGCCCTTGCGTATATTGACAAGCAGGTGAACGAATGGCTTGACGAAAACCCTGAATTTGAAGTAAAACTTGTGACAACTACAATAGGGACCTTTACAGGAAAAGTGAAAGAGCCGCATTTAATTTGTCAGGTTTGGGTATAGGCGCAAATGGAAAAAGAAGATCACGTGTGTGTTTGCCATAGTGTTTCTCTGGGTAAACTCATAATGTATATGCACCGAGAGAAGCCAAAGGTTGCATCGCAGCTTTCGCAATGTCTTGGCGCAGGAACATCGTGCGGATGGTGTATCCCATTCTTAGAAAAAATGCATAAACAGCATGTAGCCGGAGATACGATTGCGCTTAGTGTTGACTCCGAAAACTATGCAAAATGCAGAAAAGAGTATAAAAACAACAAATAGTTGTTTTTACGTCTGTTCTTGAATCACATCACGAATAAGTTCTAATCGATTAACCACGATATCCATAGATTCCGGACGTTGCTCTGGATTTGGTTGCACACAGTCGAGAATTTGCTTTGAGAGTAGTGGGTGAATTCTCGGATTACGCTCGTGTGGCGGGGGGGGCAATTCTAATTTCCCTGCGCTTACTGCGCTGTTGACAAGACTATCGTTCGAACCCTTTGGTGGCATAGATGTGGGAATAACTTCACCTACCAATGTCCAATACATCATCGCCCCGAGATTATAGATGTCCGTCTTGTGCGTAATCTTATTTCGGTGTGCTTGCTCGGGGGCCATGTAGCCGGGCGTTCCTTGAATTCGCTTTTTAACGGTGCCGATAGCGCAAGCTTGGCCTAGGTCGATAATTTTGACTTTATCGTTCTCGTCTATAAGAATATTATTAGGCTTGATATCTGCATGTACAAATCCCCTTTTGTGTATGTGTGCTAACCCTGTTGCAACTTGGATGAATATTTCAACAGCCTTCGCGTGATTTTTGGGGAGCTGTTGGTCAAGTGTGGTTGCGTCTACAAGCTCCATAATCATCGATACGCCAGTTACTTTGAGCATTTTTCGATGTTTGACGATTTTTTTGATCTTTCGTATGGTGCTGTGATTTAATTTAGAACCAATCGCGTATTCCTGCTCTACCTGATCGAGAAACCGTTGCGATTTATCATCTGTTTTTTCAACGAATTTAAGCGCTGATACTTGTTTCGTTTTGGGATGTTGGACGGCGTACAGAATCGATGCGGCGCCTTCACCAAGTTTGGCTAAAACGATGTACGAACCAATTTTCCGAGGTTGTGATCTACTTGCAGGCATAAATAAATAAAAAAAATGAATGAATAAATAATGGGCGAAAATGAAACTTGCCCTAGAAGTGACTTATAGGATACATTGCAAACGCAGCATACACTGCTATATTTGATAAAAACACCATAAAACGCCCTTTTTTAATCGTAAATATTAATGTGTTTATTTTGTAGGAATGTCAAGGAGCTGGCTTTTGAATTGCGCCTCTGCAAAAAATTCGCCCGGAGAGTTGGCCTGTCCGCCAAGCTCGCTTTCAAGGTACACATGACTGGCAGGAATAGATAACTCTTGCTGTAATCGTTGTACAAGGTGGGATAAATGCAGCGTTTGCTGTTCAGTGAACGGCCTTCGATTGCCGTTTCCAATGAGGCAAATGCTAATGATGTCGTCGCTCCACTTATCTTGTTGAATTTCTTTGGGTTTTGCAGCCGGACTTTGCTCGTGCCACCTGTTCCCCATTTGAACATCGCCGTCGCCAAGCCCATTGCCATTTCCTATGATAAAGTGGAACCCAAGGCTATGTAAACCTGCATTGCGGTGGTTTCTGCCAATTGTTTCAAGGTCACCTGCGGGTTGGCCGAGGTGATGAATGACGATGGAGGACCATTCTGGAGAATCACTAACGGTTGCAAATACCGGGTCCACGACCGGTCGTTCCTCAATCGGAGAGAGGGTGGTCAACAATAGTCCGTTTTGAACATTTGTTGTCCCAGCTTGGAGGATAAAAAGGGCACATGGAATAACAAGAAAAAACGATAGCCATACGATTTGAGTACGTTTAGACGGCATCCTTGCTGAATTTGGCTTCATCCTTGCGCTAATCCTTTGTTGGGTGACACCATGTCGTCACCCATGTGTAGCATATCGGTTTATTACCCACCTTAGACTTTAAAAACCCACATATCGGACGCAATGTGTACGCCCATCCTACTGGTTTTTTTTGCCAAGTCGTTCACGAAGTGCTGGCTCAGGCAATCCGAACAAGTCCGGTTGCTCCATAATTTGGGGACCGTACCGCATCGTGTTGTAGGCCTCAAATTGGTTCCGTTGTTGGTCTTTTGGAAACAAACTCTTTTGACTGCAGCCGCAAAGGCAAATGAATAAGAGTGGTAGAGCTGCGATTCGGATGAATTGCTGCTGTTGCATGTTATGTATCTGTTGGAAGTTTTGAAAGAATCTCATCGACGAGTCCGTATTCCAACATTTCCTTTGGGTCGAGCCATTTATTTCGCTCGCAATCATCGTGAATGGTTTTTTGGTCTTTACCGGTGGCATCTGCATAGATTGCGAACAGAATATCTCTGAGCCGCAACATTTCGCGAGCTTCAATTTCTAAATCGGTTGCTTGGCCTTCAAGTACACCGCTAAGTAGGGGTTGGTGCATGAGGTTCTTAGAGTGCGGGAGAGAGAACCGTTTCCCCTTTGTGCCACTTGATGCGATGACAGAACCCATGGAGGCTGCTTGCCCAATGATATAGGTAGAAATATCGCATGGGACAAAGTTCATCGTGTCCACAATGCCAAGCCCCGCGGTTACAGAACCTCCGGGCGAGTTCACGTACAAACTTATGTCCGCCTTCGAATCTTCGTTTGCAAGATACAGAAGTTGTGCAACGACTAAATTCGCCGATTCGTCCATGACAGGACCGCCTAAGAAAATGATACGGTCGTTGAGGAGTCGAGAAAAAATATCGTAGGCGCGTTCACCGCGACCAGTTTTTTCAATAACGATTGGTACAAGTGTAGACATCGTGTTTAATCTTTCTTCTTATCTTCGTGGTGTTCAAACACCTCGTCAACAAGCCCATATGCTTTTGCTTCTGCTGCTGTGAAATATTTATCGCGTTCACTATCTTGTGTAATTGTGTCAAGGGACTGGCTTGTATGGTCTGCAATAATTTTATTTAACGTTGCTTTTGAGTTAATAATCTGTTCTGCCTGAATTTGGATATCTGTTGTTTGACCAGTGATCCCGCCGTACGGTTGGTGAATCATTACCTTAGCATGTGGCAAGATGTGCCGCTTACCCGCTTCGCCAGCACACAAAAGGACTGCGGCGCCGCTGTATGCTCGACCAATACAGTACGTTGCAACATCAGAAGAGATAAATTGCATCGTGTCGTACATGGCAAGTGTGTCGTCTACCGCACCGCCGGGGCTATTTATATATAAGTTTATTTGCTGACCACGTTTTTGATCTTCTAGGTACAACATTTGCATCATGACACGTGCAGCGGATGCTTGGTTGATTTCGCCGATCATAAAGATGACGCGGTTTTCAAGCATCAACTCATCGAGGGTCATCTCTCTTGTTCGTTGATAACTTGAAGCCATAATGGGCGGAGCCTGCCTGTCCCCAACCGCTCGCACTAGATCGATACCAGCTACTTGCTCATGAATACTATTATTTGTTTGTTCTGTCATAAATTTTGTCGGATCCTTCCGAATTTTTGGCATCATAGCAGGTGCATTTCATCGGAGGTACTTTTGACTCTAAAAGCTATCGCTTGGCACAATACTTGCAGGTCCCCGCGTGTCAGCGGGGTCACTCCCAGAGTGTAACGGCAGGGTAATTCTGCAAGTCGTACCCGAAATCTTCGCGTCTATAAGTTCAATTTCGCCCTTATGCTCAAGGACGATTTTCCGAGCAACGGCGAGACCTAGACCGGTACCCCGTTGACCTTTTGTTGTGTGGAAGGCATGGAATACCTCTTCTTTGCTACCCCCGCTAATCCCGCACCCATTATCGGTGATTGTCAATTCGACAAATTCGCCAGAATTTGGAATAGATACATCGAGCACAACTGTACCCGTTTTAGAAGGCGAAGCATCTACGGCATTATTAAGCACGTTGAGCAACACTTGCAGAATTGCTGTGGCATCGATTGGAATTGGAGGCAAATCTTCCTCCACATTTGCTTGAATTGAAATACTCCTTCGTTGGCATGCACCACGGACAAGGGCGATGGCATCTTCGATGATAGGTTTGATTTGGACCATGGAGATTTCTGGTGCGTTGGTTCGGGACCACGCGAGCATATTGAAAGTTAGCGCGTAGACTCTATCGAGATTCCTTGCAAGGATGGGCCAACCTTCCCTGGCAAGTTCAAGGTCTCCCCGGCCAAGCGCGAGATTAATGGCTCCTGCTCCGCTACGTAGACCCTGCAACATGTTTTTGACGCTGTGGCTTATGGATGCAACAGTTTCGCCCATAGCTGCGAGGCGTTCATGTTGCAATCGAGTTCGAGCAAGCGTTGCGGTAAGCAATGCAAGCGCAGAGTATCCACACGCCGTTGCGAGCAGTTCAAGTTGCTCTTCACTCCACTGCCTATTTTCAGAATGAATTTCTAACAAAACAGCGCCGAGTATTTTTCCATGGGCGACCAGCGGTGCGCAGAGTATTGATTTTGCACCGCTTTTCACAGTTTCTTCATCATGCAAAAAACGAACATCGTTCATCATGTTCGGAATGCGTATGCCACAAACTTCGTTGCATGCGTGAAAAATAATTGCTCTTGAATACAGAGTCGCTCCATCGCTCATTTTTGTACTGTTGGCTTCGATTGAGTCAGTAATCGTATTTGCATCGTACATCAACACGCCAACACATCTATCTGGTTTGAATTCATCAACAAGTATTGCAACGAGGTGTCTAAGTATGGTTGTGCCGTCGATAATTCCCGCGATGGATGTTGTGAGACGGTGCACCATCCGCAAATGATTTTGAGCCGATTGCAAGGAGTGGGGCGATGCGATGACGATAGATTCAGCACTTGTATCAAAGTTTGGATCGGATTCTTGTTTTGGAGCAATCAGAGCATCGTGATCTGTAAATCTAAACAGTGTTGCGCCGCAGCCTACCTCATCGCCCATGCGTAAGGGAACGCGGTCGGTGAGAAGTCGCCCATTTAAAAATGTTCCGTTTGCAGACGCAAGATCCTGCAGATACCACCGACCATTGTCTGGTGTGAGTTCTGCATGGCGCCGGCTTAATGTCGGGTCTGAGAGTTGCAATGCTTCAGATGAGCGGCCAATTAATTGCGGCTCATTGGCTGGCAGCGGAAACACACCACCCAAATCTGGTCCCTCAACAACTTCAAGTACCAACATGCGCCCATCGTAACACGGGCCGCGGGGTCAGACTCCTCTGGGGTCAGACTCCTTTGGGGTCAGACTCCTTTTTGGGGTCAGACTCCTCTGGGGTCAGACTCCTTTTTGG
>JACNLR010000125.1 GCA_014381385.1 Planctomycetota bacterium
TTGATGTAATTCTAACCCACCTTAACCCACTGTCCTAAATTCTGGGGCCACCTCTTTCTGCTTCTATTAACAATTGGAATCTCAGCGAGCGTCTATTCAGTTTTGGGTGTAAAAGTCATAAAACTTCTTGGTGCTGTTACAGGCGGGTTAGTGACCTTGCTTGCCGCAGTGTTTGCCTACATGATGGATGTCTTCCTTTGGAATGATGCAGTGACAATCACGCACATCTTGGGTTTGTTCCTTGTCATTATTCCAGGTGTTTGGATTGTCTCGAGTAAACATGTCCAGCGTACCTAAATGTTCAACTCCACTCTTTGGCTACTTTTTGCTCGTTGGAAGTGCACTCTTACTCGCAATATATTCTGAATCTGCGAGGGCACTTGATAGAGATTTAGACTGGCAATCTGCAGCGTTTGCTCGAAGTCTTATTGGCATTCTAATTGTGGTGCCAATGGCATGGACAAAGCGATCTGAGATGGTTGTTTTACATCCAAAATTGTTCATTCGCAATCTCTTTGTCGCCATATTTCTTATTGGATTTGTCTACTCTGCGTCTAAAATTTCACCTGCGGATGTTGTTACAGTCATGAGTACGCAACCCCTTTGGATTGCATTCATTTCTATGTATTTGTTTGGTATTCGGTACGTAAAAAAGTTTTGGTTCATAACGGCCGTGTTTTGCATAGGTGTTGCTTTGCTCGCCTCAGCTGGTTCAACAGATACGGTTTGGGTCATAGTTTTGTTTTTGATCCTGACGATGTTCCGTGCTGTTGGCACTGTCATGGTATTGATGTTAAAAGAGATTCCTGCGATTATTCAAACTGTACATTTGACAATGGTGATGTTGCTCTTGTCAGCCTTGATATTTTTCTTTTATGGGGGGCATGCACATCTCGACACTCTCCTTGATGCTAAAGGGATTGCACTTTTGCTTGCAATCGGATTCACGGGTACGCTGTATCAGTATTTTTCTGTAAAGGTTGTGCAGTTGCTTGGGTCTATCGCTGGTGGGCTTATGCCAGTTGTTGCTGTTGTGTTCGCGTATGTGATGGATCTTATCCTTTGGCAAGAGGGATTGAATGTTCCAAGATTCACAGGAATGGTTTTAGTGTTATCTTCTGTTGGGTGGTTTATTTTTAGCAAGCATATTCAAAAATCTTCAGGTACGATGCCTGCATGAGATACATACTATTGTCATTACTGTTTCTTGCAAGTTGCACATCAAAACAACACGCCATTAATCATGTTGTGTTTATCGAGTTGAATGATGCAACGCAAATTGATGCGCTTATCACAGATAGCGACGCTCGACTTGCATCGATTCCTACTGTGAAGGATTATTTTTGTGGCACACACGTTCCATCCGGAAGAGACAGCGTGCTGACGGATTATGATGTTGCAGTCTATTTTGCGTTTGATTCGATGGACGCGTATCAAGAATATGTGAACCACCCCAACCACATTGGATTTGTTGAGGATTGGAAGCCAAAACTTAAATCACTTCGCGTCTACGATATCTCTGATTAATTAACCCGCGGTTTACTCCGCCACCCACCAACGGTTTGCGCCCATGGATTGAGCGTGCTCCTTTAATTCATCAAGCCGATGTTCAGGAACTCCAATAGCCCGAATGCCCCATGGCATTGCCTGAGCATCCTTTGCAAGCCCCAGCTTGACCACTTCGCGAGCTGCAAACAACATTTCAGAAATTACGTCGATCTTATTCTCACGAACGCTTAGCTCAATGGTGACGCTTTTAATCATTCTCGGTGGTGTTAATCGTTTTATTGTGTTCTTCAGTATCATTTCGTGCTCCAAATTAGGTTGCGTTCCATATAAACACCTGCGATACTCGCAATGAAGTTACGCAACGGGTTTGAGATATCACCAGTATTTCTTCCAGTGGAGGTGCATTTGCCAGATAAATCAACAGTTACTAGGTGGCTTGAAGAAGCAAAAAACGGTAATCCAGATGCTGCTGAGCAGTTATGGAATGTCGTGTACCAAGAAGTACGGCAAATGGCAGCAGGCAAACTCTCAAAGGAAAGGCAAACCGCAAACTTGCAGGCGACGATGCTCGTTAGTGAAACGTACATGAAAATGTGGCCGAAGGACAAAGAACCACCGAACTTTGAAGACCGAAAACATTTCTTTGGAAGCATTGCACGTGTGATGGAGCACTACTTAATCGATTACGCAAGAACACGTGGACGGCTGAAGCGTGGAGGCGATCGAAAACGCGTCTCTCTCACGATTGCTGAGGGTGAACTTAAAAACCTTGATACTGTCGATGGTGGTTCCCTTGAACAACTGCTTAATGCGCTAAAAACATTAGAGAATGTAATGCCAAGGGCTGCGCAAGTTGTACGGCTTCGTTACATCTCTGGGCACACGATTAAACAAACAGCAATTGCACTTGAAGTTTCAGACCGAACCGTTGTTGATGACTGGGAATATGCTAGAGCCTACTTGCTCCGAGAAATTTCGAAGGACAATGCATGACTTTAGATAACGACAAAGCTCGCGAAATTTTTAATGCTGCTCGCAACTTGCCATCAGCAGAGCGAGAACCGTTCCTTTATAAAGAATGCGGTGAAGACGATGCGTTACGCGTCGAAGTGGAAGCGCTTTTAAAGCACCACGATTTTACTTCTGCAAACACAGAAGATTCTGGTGATGCGGGTGGTCTTACTGTTGACTACAAACCGGGAGATATGATTAACCAGTTTAAGATCATCGGTGTCCTCGGCGAAGGTGGCATGGGTATCGTGTACTTGGCGGAACAATCCAAGCCGGTGAAGCGCCGAGTTGCTTTAAAAGTCATAAAGGCAGGGATGGACACGAAGCAAGTCATCGCTCGTTTTGAAGCGGAGCGCCAAGCACTTGCAATCATGAATCACGCAGGAATTGCACAGGTATACGAAGCGGGTGCGACCGAAGAAGGTCGTCCTTACTTTGTACTTGAATTTGTGAAGGGGATGCCAATCACTGAAGCGTGTGATGAACACAAACTTGACACGGAACAACGCCTTGAACTACTCGCAAAAGTTTGCGATGCTGTGCAACATGCGCACCAAAAGGGGATTATTCATCGCGATTTAAAGCCAAACAACATTTTGGTTTCACTTGGTGAGGACGATGTGCTCGAACCAAAAATTATTGACTTTGGTGTAGCGAAGGCGACGAATCAACAACTCACGGATAAAACATTGGTGACACAAGTGGGGCGGTTCATCGGAACGCCTGCCTACATGTCACCGGAGCAAGCAGATTTAAAAGCGATTGATATTGATACGCGCACGGATGTCTACGCTCTTGGTGTCATTACTTATGAGGTACTTTCGGGGGTTCCGCCATTTGATCCGCAAACTCTGCGTGATGCTGGTCTTGAAAAGATGCGAGAAATTATTCGCACGCAGCCACCCCCGAAGCCGAGCACACAACTCTCCGCGATTGACGATGATGATGCAACGAAGATTGCCGAATCGCACCGTAT
>JACNLR010000063.1 GCA_014381385.1 Planctomycetota bacterium
GACTGACTCAAATCGAGGCATCTGCTTTTGTAAACCCTACTTGGGTGCCGCAACTTGCAGATGCGGACGAAGTTTTTGCGGGTATATCTAAAAACGAGCATATTCAGTACTGGGGGCTTGTTCCAAACCTTCGTGGTTGGCACAGGGCGAGTGCATCTGGCGTTGATGGAATAGCCGTTTTGGCAGCAGCGAGCGAAACATTTTGCCAACAAAACACAAACACAAGTATAGATGGTGCATTGGAACGAATGCGCCCAATAGTTTCGCAAGCAGCATCGAGCGGGGTAGGTGTACGCGGATATATAAGCTGCGTGATTGCCTGCCCCTACGAGGGGGAAATTGAATTGTCAAAAGTAAGGCACATTACCGAGTGTATGCTTGAAATGGGCATTCAAGAAATTTCGCTTGGCGATACTATTGGGGCAGCAGAACCCGAGGACATGCGAAGGTTGTTTGATGCTCTTGACGGTCTTTTACAACCTAAAGATGCAATTGTGCATTTACACGACACACATGGAAAAGCGATTGCTTGTGTAGAAGAAGCGTTACTGTGTGGTGTGGCGAAGTTTGATGCTTCTTGTGGCGGTTTAGGTGGTTGCCCATATGCGCCCGGCGCAGCTGGAAATATTGCAACCGAAGACCTTGTCGATTTTGCGAACAAAAATGGGATTGAAACAGGCATTGATATACTTAAACTTGTTGCAGCATCAAAAATTATTGAGAGCGCTTTGGAGCTTCCGCTAGAAAGTAAAACTTATAGAGCGTTCCAAGATTCGCAGACCCCCCCAAGACAGTAACGATTGTTTCGTTTGCGCACTTTGTGTATAGCAATTGAATCTCCGTCTAAGACAACAGCTCTTGGGTGCGAAGGGAAACCGTAGCACCCAGTGTTGAGTATTGTGATTGCGCCTCGTTGCCATACTCCAGCATGGTGTGTGTGTCCTGTGATGACATATTTTGCACTTGGGGCATAACGAGAAACCCAAGTTGCAATATCGGAGGGATATTTCCACCAACACCGCAAGACTTGAAATGAAGCGGGTGCACTTAACATGAGCATGTGAAACAGATTTGGTCTATGTTGGTTGAAACCGCCAGTTGCAGCAGTTATAGATGCCTCGCGAGCTGCAGCAAGTTGCTCATGAAATCCATCGCCGGCTTTTTCAATGTAATCGTTGATATTCTTCACTATATGTTTGTATCTCCAACTCCATGGCGCGAGCCCTCTGATTGGTGCGTGTCCATGAAATACGAGCGTTTTGTTGTCGTGAAACCAGAGGTGTTGCAGTTCGCTGATGGTTGGGTCGTGGTTTCCACAAAGCAAAGCAAGTTCTACGCCATCCTCCTTTGTGCACTGCTTGATTTTCTCAATGGCAATTCTTGATCGTTCTTTAAGATTAGTGCTGTGGAGCTCTGCAGTGTCACCATTGAATACAAGCGCATCAAAACCATCCCACAGGGGTCTCAATTGTTCGACGCAGCGCACATTGGAACCTCGATTGCTGTAATGGATGTCGGACAGAATAAGCGTTTTGCTCATGCTTCATGTACTCGACCAAAAGGCGTCAAGTTCACAAAAAAGAGTTGTTTTACTCCTCATTTCCAATAGTAATGGAGTTTTTACCTTGCCGTTTCGATTGAAGGAGGCGTTGGTCTGCTTTGACCAATATTGAGTCAACGTCCATGCCATCCCATGGGAAAGTCGCAAGTCCACCAGAAATGGACAACACACCTGTTGCTTCTGTGCCGAGTTTCGGGAACCTCGCTTTGCGTACCTGTTCGCGAAATCGTTTTGCAAGTATTTCGATAGTCGTAGGATGATTTGAGCCCGCTTCTCGCGGTGGTTCAGGATCGCAGAAAACTACTGCAAACTCATCACCGCCGATTCGGCAAACGTGGTCGCCTTTGCGGATAATTGTACGTAACAATTTTACAAGTTCTCGGATGATTTCATCTCCAGCATCGTGTCCCCATTTATCGTTGTAATGTTTAAAATCATCAATGTCAAAAATCATTACAGTTAAGTGCCGACGCTCTTTTTGCGCAATCTGTAATTCCTTCGCAAGGCATGTTCGCAAGAAGCGTCTATTCCAAGCGCCAGAAAGATCATCTTGGTATGCAAGAATTTTCAGTTTTTGTTGCCTGCGGGCTAGGTCTAACCAACAAACTGCCCACCTTGCCCATCTCGAAAGGTCTTCTTTTGTAGCCCCAATTGCTGCAAGAACGCCGTGCTCCTCGTGTCCATATCGCAGCGGGGCAACAATAGATGTCTTTGGTGCGCATGATCTATCATCAACAATTGCGCAAAATGTCCAACCCGTTTGTTGCTTGAGCAGATCCACAAGTGTTTCTTTGAATTGAATTGGAGCATGCATAAGTGTACGAACTAGATCGACGTCTCCGAGGGATGCGGAATCTCGAACAATTTTTGCTGCATCTGAAAGGCCAAGAACTGAATCTAAGTCCATGTCACCATCGAAGGATAATTCTGTCGGTTGCGATTTGACGTTGATAACCGCGGAACACAAACGCGCTGCAGTCGTGTTACGCGGTACGTTTGCATCGGCTTGAATGTGCGTTTTGTTGTCACTTGCAACGACGATGACGGCTGTTGGGTCGACGCGACGGATCGCGTCAATGTTTGCTACTGGATTTGGAATGATAATGGATTCTTCAATAACAACTGCTTCGATAAGGTCAGCAGCGCTGCAGGTAGCGAGTTCGCCTATTGCATCAAAAATAGTGTCAACACGGCGAACGGGTTGTTCCATGCAAGAAATCAGTTCATTATCGAAGTTGCCAGCAAATACGTAGGTTCCACGCGTATGTCTTTGGGCAGTCATTCGTCTGTCTCCTGCGGATTCGAATCTAAGAGCATAGAGAGTTCGTTTGCGTCAACGTCTTTAAGTTGCACTATTGGAAGTTCGCCGAGTGAATCTACAACTGCGCCTGCATTTTCTATTTCTTGAATACAACCGTCTCGGAACTCTGAAATTTTTACAGATGGAATATACTTTCGGATAGCAGCAATGAGGTGCGCAATGCCAACGAGTTCTTGTGCATGTATCAATATAAGGTGTGCGGACGCCGGAGTCTCACACCATGCTTGATTTGTCCTCAGATGCGCGACGTGAATACACAACTCCGCCATTGCCAGAGCGGGCTCGTGCTCGATACACGGTTCCAGCGCAAACTTTTGAGCTGCTTGTTGTGCGGCTTGGGTTCGATCTGGGGGGACCAACACAACGCACATGCCAGACTGGTTAGGGTTACTTGTTGTCATCTTCCTCTCCTAAAGAATACCCCTTTTCGACCATAATGCCACTCAATTTCTACGTATTTATACCCCCAGTGCCTTTTATATCCCCAACCTATTTCTCCTCTGAGACTTTTTTATCAAAAAAGTCACAAAGGCGTTTTTTGTGCCAATAAAAGTCTCAGAGGCGATTTTTAGCGCTTAAAAAGTCTCAG
>JACNLR010000187.1 GCA_014381385.1 Planctomycetota bacterium
GATCGGGACCGTCTTCCATGTTGATGTTCAACGGCGAATATTCCATCACCGAACCACAAATTGCTTCTGGTTCAAAGTTTTGGTTGTTCATCTCGTCCATGTCATAGACAGTCGAAGCCTTAAAGTTATGACGAAGCCCAAGCGTGTGTCCAACTTCGTGCATAATTACATCGCGAAGAAGTGGGCCGATAAACCAATCAGGCACGCCGTCAAGCATGTCGCCATCGTATTCGTCGCCGTCTCCATTGCCTTCTTCACCACCTTCATCATCAAGCATGTTCAAGATGTCTGGGTGCAAACGAGCCATCGAAAGTTCCGCGGCTTGGTAGGCGGGGTACATACAAGCACCGTTGGTTTGGCTAACTCGGTTTCCAAGACCATCGTACTCATCGTCGCCTATCATTTCAGTTGTTTGCGCAAACGCAGGATGGGATGGCATTGAGCGAATTTGTTTCGCAATTTCAAGTTGCTCCAAAGGATTCGCCAACCTAATCCGCGGATCCCAATTTGGGTGTGTCTTTAACCACTCACGTGCTGCGGGGTCAAAACTTTCCATTGCAATTTCAGGTAGGAGTTTATGCCACGCTTTTGTCCAACCACTCACGAATGCTTCGTCCATCACGATGTCTGCATCAAGAATACGACCAGTTTCAGGATCTACGCGGCTCGGCCCGATTGCAAAACCCATATCTGCAGTTGTCCACAAGATAAAGTTATACCTCGCATCTTCTGGGTCTTTGTCCATGTGCGCACCCGTAGATGCATCTTGTTGGTAAACCTCTATTGCATTGACGATTCCAATTTGTTCAAATGCTTTATTCCATTCAAGCAATCCGTCTCGAACCCACCTGCGATATCGCACAGGAATAGTGTGTTCCAAATAAAACACTATAGGTTGTTTCGGTGGGCTCATCTTTAGACTTGGATCCGCTTTTTCAAGATGCCAACGCGTGACGTAACGTACCCATGGGTCATCATTTGAAGCGTCACCTATATCTTTAAAAGTTGTATTGAAATACCCAATTCGGTGATCAGATATTCTTGGCTCGTAGCCGGTATCTTGTTCAACAGTTCGGATGGAATACGAGAGCGTCCCAAACTGGCCGCTTGCAAGTGGAAGTTCAAAAGTCAATTCGACATTTGCAGGAAAACTTTTTGCATTTTTTAACGTAGCAAGATCAGTGCGAGCTCCTCGCGTTTGTCTGCCAAAAAAATCTGACGAGCCTCGCAAGAACAAATTTGTGCCATCGATAACTGGCCCGCCGTTTGGACCCTCAGAGATAATCGGAACATCAAGAATTACTTTGTCCGTAAAGACGCGGTTATACCCGCTTTGCGATTGTTCATCGCCAGTTGATTTGATTTCAAGGTTTGGTTGTACAAGTACAAGTTGGTCATGGATCCTTCTCCAGTACCCATAGACATCGCCTAATTGGACGCCAGCTTGTCCAATACCACTGGAAATCGTATACGCAATTAAAATTGGCTTGCCTTCGTAATCTGGAGCAACTTCAATGAGTAAGTGGTCATCTTCGTCGCGGTAGAGGGTATACATACCTCCGTTACCATCAACAGAAGAAATTACTGCTTCGTGCCCTTCTGCTACTTTATCAAACGGCGGAAGACCGTCCTCTGACTGCCCCATAGCTGCCATCCCAAAGTTTGGTCTTGCTTGAGGTTCTTGGGTAGTGTCTGGAACTAAAACGAGAGTTAACGCGATTGCAAAATGAGTAATCATAAATCTTCCTTACGAGGGTAATTCCTCTGTGGTTCTTTCATCGGAAAGTCGATTCTAATGTGGATAACCCCAGAAATGCCAAAAGATTATCGGGCTTTTCTCCAAAACACTGTTAACGCCATTGTAGCGATGACAAAAATTGCTAAAACTATGTAAATGGTTGTATCAAAGCCACTTCCGTCAACTTTTGGAGCGAGTTGCAGCGAGAGTAACCCGAGGACTGGCCCAGCCATATATCCACCGCCAATGAACGCTTCATGCTTCCCACCTGCGTCAACTTGAGCTGAACCAACAGCCATCGCATAATAAAGCGCTGCGTAATAGGTAACACCAAGCCCAATACCAAAGAGCGTTAACCCTACGATGAGGATTGGGAGCCCACTTGCAGCCAAGATACAGACAAAACCCGTTGCCATCGCGCCTAAAGAGAGCCACAGAGTTGACCATTTTCCATGCCAACCACCAGTTTTCCACATAACGGCAGTAGCAAGCACTCGTGTAACCATCCAAATAGCGACCACCGGTGTCTGCCATGTAATATCTATCGCGATACCAGTAAGAACAAATGGTAAAAGCGGTGAAAGCACTCCGTTGATAACGTAACTCAGCGGCAATAATACACGTGCTCCCTTCAATAAACTTTTGTACGACTCCGGAACATGTTCTTTTGCAACTGAAGGTTCGTGCGCAGGGGGATTTTTTGGAAACATCGGAAGCACGCAAATTGCAAACAGATTCATTACTCCCAACCCAACGATAATCATGGAAGCATGCTCATCCATAAAGGGTGCCATGGCAAGCATAACACTTGCAACGGAACACATCCAAACGAGATTCCACCAACCTATAGCCCGTCGCATTTCTTTGCCGTGCCTTCCTACGACTAAATAACTTTCTACGATTGGCCAGAGCCAAGAACTACAAAAACCTGCAACACCTCCTGAAGACCAAATTACCCAACTACTGGTTTCTTCAAAAAAAAGTGGTAACGAACACACAAAAGTTACTGCAAGCAACAAGGCTCCCATAATTGCCCGCATAGAAATATACTGCTGTAACAATCGCGTGCATCTTCCAGAAATAAGTGCGCCTGTCAAATACACAAAACCAATGAGTAAATATAAGGATAGGGTTTCGCTCTCGCTAAAACCATAATCACGTTTCGCTACGAATGGTAGCCCATTCCAAATAACGCTTGTTCCAGTTGAAGCTAAGCCTGTTAGAAGGAGCGTTGCTTTTAAAGAGGTGGTGTTATGTCGCAGATGGTTCACTGGCAACTTGGTAGTTTGGAGCTTCTTTTATAATCTGAATGTCGTGTGGATGACTCTCAATGAGTGAAGCTCCGCTTACACGAACAAATGTTGCTTGGTTTCTCAAGTCTGGAATAGTTACAGTTCCACAATACCCCATGGCTGCCCGCAAACCGCCAACCATTTGATACGTAAAATCGCTGAGACTCCCACGATATGGAACGCGGCCTTCTACGCCTTCTGGCACGTATTTCTTGGTATTTGTCACATTACCCTGACTGTATCGGTCTGCTGAACCAGAGCCCATAGCACCCTCGCTACCCATGTCACGATATGGTTTAAACCGCCTTCCGCGGGGTAAGATAATTTCGCCCGGACGTTCATCAAGACCGGCAAACAACGATCCAATCAGCACGGAACTTTCTCCCGCTGCAACTGCGTTTCCAATTTCTCCTCCTTTGCTGATACCTCCCTCCCCC
>JACNLR010000193.1 GCA_014381385.1 Planctomycetota bacterium
GCGCAACGTTCCTCGCAATCATGCTAGCTCGCGCGCTGATGGTATACCCAACCGCGCTTACTATAGGAAAGCACTGGCCAAAAGGGTGGAAACACGTTGTCTTTTGGTCTGGACTTAAAGGCTCTATACCACTTGCCCTTGTACTTGGACTTCCCGCTGGGGAACTTAAGCAAACACTCGTTCCAATTGCCTTTGGTGTTGTGCTTGTGAGTTTGTTGTTACAGGGACTAACGGTTGGTCTGCTCATTAGAAAAACAGGCGTGGCAAATGCCAGTTAGTGATTTCTCTTTTACGTTTCTTGGTACAGGTACATCCGCAGGTGTTCCTGTTATCACATGCGATTGCGATGTGTGCACAAGCGAGGACCCAAAGGACACGCGATTACGCTGTAGCGTTTGTGTTCGGTTTACAGATGGTGGTGGACAAGAACGCGTTGTGCTTATCGACACGTCGCCAGACCTACGTCAGCAAGTTCTTAAAGAAAAACTTACTCGCTGCGATGCTATTCTGTATACCCACAACCATGTTGACCACACCTTCGGGCTAGATGACATCCGGATGTTTAATGTTTCGATGCAGCAACCAATTGACATTTACGCAGAGCGCCATACGCTCGATCATTTACACCGTGTCTTTCAACATGTCTTTGAATCGCACAAAAACGTGAATAACTCGTTCGTAGCAAATCTGATTCCCAACGAAATCGCACCCGAAAATCCCGTGGAATTGCACGGTGTGAAGTTCACGCCACTCCGGCTGCTGCACGGACGTCTACCAATAGTTGGTTTTAAAATAGAGGGGTCAGGCCCCAAGGGGCGTGTACCCAAAATAGCCTACTGCACCGATGTTTCCTCGATACCTCCGCAAACGTGGTCTCAACTTGAGGACCTCGATATTCTTGTGCTCGACATGCTGCGATTCCGCCACCACCCAACGCACCTTAACTACGATCAGGCAATTGAAATAGCAACGCAAATCGGGGCAAAAAAGACGTATTTCACGCACATGACCCACTGTGTTGCCCACAGTGAAACAGACGCGAAGCTCCCCAAAACCATGCACCTTGCAAGCGACGGTCTTCGTATCTAAATACCCCCAATTCTGCTACAATCCCTCGCCTTATGGCACAAATTCGCGCTATCCGAAAACGCATGACAGCGGTTGGAACAATCGCTCGTATCACAAAAACGATGCAGATGATTGCAACGGCTAAATTTACCGCTGCCCTATCAAGAGCAAAAGATAGTCGCCCCTACACAGACGCTATTCGCAGTCTTGTTGGCGAGGTCTCTGGCGCAGCCGGCGACTACGATTCGCCTCTCTTTAGAGCCCCAAAATCTACCGGAAAAGAATTACTCTTGGTCATAACCTCCGACCGTGGATTGTGCGGCGCATATAACGGGAACGTGCTTCGCAAAGCTCTTTTGCATACACGCAACGCAAAACAAAACAATTCGGAAGTTACACTAGAAACCGCGGGTAAAAAAGCAACCACTTTTTTTAAGTTTCAAAAACTCGATGCCAGAAACCAACTCACGTTTGGTGACAAACCACAATACGAAGATGTTGCACGAGTCGCGAATCGATACATGGATGAGTTTTCTAATGGTGATTGGGATAAAATTTCAGTTGCGTATATGCGATTTGAATCAAACGCACGCCAAATTCCAGAAGTTATTCAACTTTTACCACTCGCCTCAGATAGCACTAAAACCGTAGAAACAAAAAGTGCGACCAATTACGATTTCACTCCATCTGCTGGCGAAATTCTTGATGATTTGATACCAAAGAGCGTTATCACAACGATGTTCCAAATGTTTAACGATGCAGTCGTGAGTGAAAATATTATGCGAATGATTGCAATGAAAGCTGCAACGGAAAACGCAAACGAACTCGGCAAAGACCTCAAGCGCGATTACAACCGCGCCCGCCAAGCACAAATCACGACGGAACTCACCGAGATTATCTCGGGAGCCGCAGCACTCGAGTAAATTAATGCCAATCTACACACGAACTGGTGACGACGGAACGACGGGAATGTCTGATGGTGGTCGTGTTGAAAAAGACAGTGATCGCATGTGCGCGATTGGCGATGTCGACGAACTGAACGCCGCGCTTGGTCTGGTTGGCGACGAAAACCTCAAACCCCTGCAAGCGATGTTGTTTGAACTCGGCGCAGATTTGGCTTCGCCACCGCAGGGCGAAGTGAAACATAGAATTGTCCAAGAAGACATCAACCATATCGAAGAATGGATAGATAGGGCTGAAGAAACGAACGAACCACTCAAAACATTTATTCTTCCAGGCGGCTGCGAGTTTGCGGCACGACTACATTATGCTCGAACGGTTTGTCGAAGAGCCGAGCGGAGCGTTACAACACTTCACCGAAACAATGGCTGCACAAAAGAGGCGCTGGTGTTTCTCAACAGAACAAGCGACTTACTTTTTGCAATGGCTCGCTCTATTAACAAAATAGCTGGACTAGGCGATATACCCTGGACAGCAAGAGACAAGGATTAAACAATGACTATTCGAATTGGCATTAACGGCTTCGGGCGAATTGGGCGGCTTGTGTATCGGGCGGCAGCGTTATCAGGCGATTTTGAGATTGTTGCAATCAACGACCTTGTTCCCCAAGATAATCTGGGCTACTTGCTTCAATACGACACGATGCACGGTACTTTTTCTAAAAAAGTTACAGTGACTAATGACGGTTTTAATGTTGATGGAATGAAAACCAAGTGTTTGAGCGAGCGTGATCCTGCAGCGCTTCCTTGGGGCGATTTAGGTGTTGATTACGTTTTGGAATCAACTGGTTTCTTCACTGATTACGCGGGCGCGCAGAAACACATTGAAGCAGGAGCAAAGCGGGTTATTATTTCTGCTCCTACAAAAACACCAGACGAGGTCCCAACGTTTGTCTTTAAGGTGAACAGTAATGAATACGATCCCGAAAACCACAAGGTTTTATCGAACGCTTCGTGTACAACAAACTGCTTGGCCCCAATAGCAAAGGTAATTGATGACTCGTTTGGGCTTGAAGAAGGTTTGATGACAACGATTCACGCCGCAACCGCAACGCAACCCACACAAGACGGTCCAACGAAAAAGGATTTCCGAGGCGGTCGCAATGCGTATATGAATATTATTCCAGCAAGCACCGGTGCTGCAAAAGCAGTTGGTCTTTGTTTGCCACAGTTGCAAGGAAAACTTACAGGCATGTCGATGCGAGTTCCAACAGCAGATGTTTCGGTTGTGGATTTAACTGTCCGTACTACAAACGCTACTTCTTATGAAGCAATTTGCTCTGCTATGAAGGAAGCATCGAACGGCGCGATGTCCGGCGTACTTGGGTACACCGAAGAACCGCTTGTAAGTTCTGACTTTGTTGGTGACCCACGAAGTTCCATCTTTGACGCAAATGCAGGTATCGGTCTAAGCG
>JACNLR010000102.1 GCA_014381385.1 Planctomycetota bacterium
TATCAATCCCGTGGGTATATTCTTTTTCTAAATCATCAAAGTCGCACACTGTGCTTCCTTGTTCCACCGAACCGATAGAGCCAATTTCTCCCGCAGCTTGGAGCATCGCTTCAACGAGAGTTGTTTTTCCGGCGGCTGCTGCGCCGGTCATTGCAATGTTGCGGATATCGGTCGTTGTGTAATTGGCCATTGGCTTCTCATCTCCGTTAAAGGCTTCGTTAAAAATATGTATTGAGCGCGTATGACTATAGCACTTTGCGCGGGGTTATGAGGCTGTAGTTTGACGA
The DNA here is from genome assembly GCA_014381385.1 of Planctomycetota bacterium. GTDB lineage: Bacteria > Planctomycetota > Phycisphaerae > Phycisphaerales > SM1A02. Next base: position 288 of record JACNLR010000102.1, read on the forward strand.
ATTCCTTCATAAACAACCGCACAAACAGCTGTAGCAAGGTTCAAACTTCGTGCATCGTTCACCATCGGGAGTGTTAGCCTAGACTCTTCGCCCACAAAATCATGTACATTTTGAGGCACTCCATGCTGCTCGCTCCCAAAAAGAAGGTAGTCGCCCTCGCTAAATTTTGCTTCCCAGAGTCGGCGTTTAGTCTTCGTTGTAAAAAGCCAAATGGTTGAAGGCGCTTCTGTTTTTACAAAGGAATCCCACGAATCATGCTCTAAAACATCAAGTAAATGCCAATAATCTAACCCAGCCCTTCGCACTGCTTTTTCATCCATATCAAACGCTATAGGATGAATAATATGCAACCTGCAACCAGTTGCCATTGCAGTTCGCCCTATATTTCCCGTGTTGTTTGGGATTTGAGGAGAGAGCAGGACTATGTTAAAAACAGGCTCTGGCATTTAGCAATGACTATACAAAGGATACTTGTCGCAGAGAGCGCAAACTTCTTCCTTCACAGCACTACAAACCTCTTCATCACCGCAGCTTGCAAGTACACGATCAATCATCGAAGCAATCGTGCGCATATCGTCGGCTTGCAATCCACGAGTAGTTAGAGCCGCTGTTCCAAGTCGAAGACCGCTCGTTACCATCGGTTTACGCGGATCGTTGGGTATGCCATTTTTATTCACAACAATGCCCGCAGCACCAAGCCAATCCTCGGCATCAGCGCCCGTCAAATTCTCATCGCGCGGGCGTAAATCTACAAGCATCAAGTGATTATCTGTACCACCGCTACAAAGCCTGTATCCATGCTCTACAAGTGCATCAGAGAGCGCAATAGCATTGGCAACAATACTTGCAGCGTAGGTTTTAAACGCAGGTTGTAGTGCTTCACCAAATGCTACCGCTTTTGCAGCAATAACATGCATCAAAGGACCGCCTTGACTCCCTGGAAAAACTTTGCGGTCGACAAGTTTTGCTACTTCTTCTTCGCAAGTCATAATCAGACCACCGCGTGGACCACGCAACGTTTTGTGAGTTGTAGTAGTAACAATATGCGCATGCGGAAACGGCGATGGATGCTGACCACCCGCAACGAGTCCCGCGATGTGCGCAATGTCTGCCATCAAGTATGCACCTACGGAATCCGCAATTTCTCGAAATCTCGCAAAGTCAATCGTTCTTGAGTACGCGCTGTACCCGCAAATAATCATTGCAGGTTTCGTTTCTAGCGCGCGCTTGGCGATGTGGTCGTAGTCAAGCGTTTCCGTTTGGTCGTCTAATTCATAACTTTCGATGTTGTAAAACGTACCCGAAAAGTTTGGCTTCAATCCATGGCTCAGGTGCCCGCCGGAGGAAATAGGTAAAGACAAAATGGTATCGCCTGGTTTACATAAAGCCATAAACGCAGCCACGTTTGCATTCGCGCCACTGTGGGGTTGCACGTTTGCGTACGTACATCCAAACAACTCCTTCGCACGATCTCTGGCTAGATCCTCGATCTTATCATGGTGTTCACATCCACCGTAGTAGCGTTTGCCTGGGTACCCTTCTGCGTATTTGTTCGTAAGCCATGTTCCCATTGTGTGCATAACTGCTGGCGAAACGTGGTTCTCCGAAGCGATTAACTCCAACGTATATTGTTGCCTGTTCGCTTCATTTTGCATACTCGCTGCAATTTCGGGATCTGCTACCTCAATCTCGCTGAGAATATCAAGCGATATTGGGTCAAGAATCTGCGTATCTGTTGTATTTGTCATACCGTGTATTCTACAGAGTCTATGCCAATCTTACCCCTTCTTTTATTTGCACTTTCACCAATTCAAATCGATGGTTCTTTTGACGATTGGACTGGCACAGCGGACTCCTTCGAAGACAGTTCGTATATCTACGAACGAATAAAACTCCCGCGACCCGCATGCCTTCAAAAGTTAGCAAAAGAAAAGGCGGTTTCAATTGGACCGTATGAAATCCTTTTTTCTCCAAATGAATCTGGGCACGGTGTTTCATGCAGTAAAGATGGTGAACAGATTTCGCCGTATGCAATTGGGCTTGTCTTTGCCCCATCGACCGCATCCCGTGAATTTGAAATTCGCATCGATAAACCTCAAACAAAAAAAAATTGCACTTTCGATTTAGAGAAAACAGGCGCATTCCGCGTCGTAAGTTGGAATGTGCAATTTGGCAGCCTTCTTGACAATACGCGCTGTAGCACAAGAATTCTTAAAGCACTCAAGCCGGATGTATTACTCTTGCAAGAACTTGACAGCGACGATACCCCCGAAATTGTAGTCGCGTTTCTTCAGGACACACTAGGAGATTCATGGAACGTGCTCATGTCAGAAGTAAACGGAACAGAGCGACATCACAAACTTCGAAGTGCTATTGCGTCGACTTTTCCTTTAGAAGAACTCGTTATTAAAAATAAGGGCACGCTCAAAGCCGTTCGTGCTCATGCAGACATTTACGGAACCGTAGTTCAACTCCTCTCGCTGCACTTGCGATGCTGTGGAGGTCCACAGGGCGAAGAGGAAGAGCAGCGTCAACGTGAAGCGAAAATCATCAGAAGAGCTGCGAAATCGCCAAAAAGCAAAGCCTCGATAATTGCTGGCGATTGGAACCTCGTTGGCACAAAGAAACCCCTAAAGATTGTTGTAGGAAGGGATTTTACAGTTGTCGAAGCGCTGCAACCAGATGGTGAACTTTACGCTACGTGGTCAAATACCAATAGCCCGTTTACTCCAGGACGACTAGATTGGATGGTGTTTAATGGAAAGAAGATCCAAACATCAAACAGTTTCGTGTTAGATTCCTCTGACTTGGACGCTGAAACGCTTGAAAAGTACGGACTGCAACGGGACGACACAGCAAACCTTTCCGACCACCTACCACTCGTTGCTGATTTTGTATTTACGAAATGATTATTCAAACGGACATTGGTCAGATCACTCTTGGTTTTAGAGACAATGCGTTAATCTGCGAATTCGGCAATCACGCTATTGATAAAGAGCCCACAAAAATGTTGGTGAAACAAATTGAGGATTACTTTGCAGGCGAAAAGAAATCTACCTTCGAAGCCAAATTTCCTACCGGCTCTACCTTCACACATAAGTGCTGGGAAGCATGCCGAACAATACCCTTCGGGGCA
>JACNLR010000226.1 GCA_014381385.1 Planctomycetota bacterium
GACAGTGTTTTGCAGAGGTGTGCTCTTCGCCCATTTGCATGAGGGTGCGGTTCTCATCTACAGCAACTTGGAGTACACCAAGTTCTAACAGGAGGTCGTTTATTTCTTGTTCAGGGAGAAAATCCAAAAATCAGTTCCATTCTTTTCGTGTAGGTTGTATGGGTATTCAATACGATAGTAGTGAGTATTGCAAGCGATGACCATTTCTACCATACTTTTTGTTTGTACTGGAAACACCTGCCGAAGTCCATTGGCAGAAGGTTTGGCACAAAAATGGCTTAAAGAACACAACCACGAGGGCTGGCTAGCCGTTTCGGCGGGGATATACGCAATTGACGGCATGTCGACAAGTAGCGAAACATTGCAAGCACTTGAAAACCGAGGCATTTCCTACGATGGAACAAGTACGCTGTTGACTGAAGAAATGGCAAAAGAAGCGACCTTGGTCATTTGCATGTCTGAAAGTCATTTGGCAGTTGCAAAACAATTTACAGAACAAGCGGAACTTCTCGACCCAAATGGAGACGTCGCCGATCCAATTGGCAAAGGGCAATCAGTGTACGATGCACTTGCAAATCAGATGGAAAAACTTATTGGAAACAGATTACATACATTGATAGGGCAAGGAGATTAAATGCCGTTTCAACTTGGAACAATTGCGGTTGGTTCTGATCATCGAGCACGGGACATTGTGAACAACATCGCTGTCCACCTTAAATCTCAAGGGTGGGAAGTACACACACACTATGGCGGAGACGAAGAGTCTGTTGATTATCCATGTATTGCAGAAGAAGTAGCAAATGAAATTGTCTCTGGAATTGCCGCTTGTGGCGTTTTAATTTGTGGTTCTGGCATTGGAATGTCAATGGCAGCGAATAAGGTTGACGGGATTCGGGCCGCACTTGTTCACGAGCCAACAGCAGCTGAAATGAGCCGAAGACACAATGATGCGAACGTGTTGTGCATGGCAGCCAACGGTCCATTTGAGAGTGACTACAACGCGATCATCGACTCATGGCTGGCAACTGATTTTGAGGGTGGTCGGCACCAACGCCGAGTCGATTTGATGCGGTAATAATTAACCCGCGGTTAATTAACTCATTTCGAGCATTTAATTAACCGCGGGTTAATTATGAACGCTATACCATGAGCAATTATGCCAGTGATTCGAATTCTTGATGCGAATATCAACCGTGCAGCAGAAGGCATGCGTGTGCTTGAAGATATTGCACGTTTCGTTCTTGAGAATCAACAATTATGTGGTGAAGTAAAGTCGTGCCGCCACCAGCTAAGAGAACAATCACCAACGTTATATTCAAGGAACACGGCCAAAGATGTAGGCGCCTGTATTTCAACAATTCAAGAGGGAAACCGTGATTCAATTCATGATATTGCACTTGCAGCAAGCAATAGGTGTGGGGAAGCACTTCGTGTTGTAGAAGAGTTTTTAAAACTGAACAGCACACAAAATACAGTCGAAACGATTCGGTACAGGATGTACGACCTTTCAGCGGAAATCATCAAGCAGTTGGGATCTACGAACAAACAACAATGGAAATTGTGTTTCGTCATGTCTCAAGCAGAATGTGTCTTGCCATGGCAGGAGACTTTGACACAAGCCCTGTCTTCAGGATGTGATTGTGTACAAGTCAGAGAAAAAACAATGACAACAAAAGCGTATGTGCAACACGTTCATAAAGTGAAGCAAATTTCGAATAGTTTTGGGACTCCAGTCATCATCAATGACAGGGTTGACGTTCTGCTTGCAACAAAAGTTGCAGGAGTTCATCTTGGTACAGAAGACATGCCAATAACCGATGCGAGGAGAGTAGATGGAAAAGAAGTGATTATTGGCGCGACTGTTCACTCTTTAGAAGAAATGAATAATGCTATTGAACAAGGCGCAGATTATATTGGAATGGGTGCAATGTTTCCTTCACCCACCAAACCAGAAGTTCCGACTGCAGATACTGAGTTATTCGAAGCAGCCATAGAATGTAACCATCTTGCAATTGGGGGAATTACACCAGAAAACGTACACCTGTTGTATACCAAGGGTTGCAAGGGCGTTGCTGTAAGTAGTTCAATTTCAAAATCCTCTAACCCACGTCAAGTTGTTGAATCGTTATTGCACCCCGAGGCGCAACCAGCATGATGCTCGCAACAGTTGAACACCATGGTGTTGTATCAACAACGCTTACAACATTCATCTCACTTCTCGCGTTTGCAACTGTTGTTGGTGTATGCGCAAAATTTATCAAGGTTCCGTACACAATAGCACTCGTTCTTGCGGGTCTTGTGGTCGCAATTCTTGGGGCAGCCCCCGGAAGTGTGGTGATTACGCAAGAACTTATTCTTGTCCTTTTACTTCCACCACTTTTGTTTCAAGCAGGTCTTCATCTCGATCTCAATTTGTTGCAGAAAAAAGCAGTACCAGTTGTTATTTTGGCTATTCCAGGAGTACTTGTTTCCATGGTCCTTGTTGCGGTTGCAATACGACCATTTTTAGGCGATGGTGCTTGGCTTCCCGCACTACTTTTTGGTGCCATGCTCGCCCCAACAGATCCGATTTCAGTTCTTGCGACGCTCAAAACCGCAAACGCCCCAAGCCGGCTCAAAACGCTGATTGAAGGTGAAAGTTTGTTCAATGATGGAACGGGAGTTGTTCTTTTCTTGATTTTACTCGCAGCAGTATTTACAACAGGTTCACACGAGGCAACACTTTCGGTTGTTGATGGCGTGATGCAATTTATACAAGTTGCAGGTCTTGGAGTTGTGTTTGGGCTCGGGTTTGGTCTTATTGCATTTTGGATTTTGCGACGTCTTAACGATCACGTGTTGGAAAACGCAATCACCATTGTTCTTGCGTGGGGCTCATTTATTGTCGCCGAACAAAGTGGAGCGTCGGGTGTAATAGCCGTTGTTGTTGCGGGACTTATTATTGGAAACTATGGGACGAAACTTGCGATGAGTGAGCAGACCGTTCAAACAATCAACACGTTTTGGGAATCTATTGATTTCTTAATCAACTCAATCGTGTTTTTACTTATTGGATTTGAGTTGCAAGATATCGGTGGATTACCCGCACTACTTCAAACGAACGTTCTTTTGGCAGTGGGAATGACATGGACAGCAATCATGGTCGCTCGGGCACTTATGGTCTATCCAACCGCATTTACAATTGGAAAACATTGGCCCAAAGGATGGAAGCATGTCGTTTTTTGGTCTGGGCTCAAGGGTTCAATTCCCCTTGCGCTTGTGCTTGGACTACCAAGTGGCGAACTCAAAGAAACACTTGTGCCAATTGCATTTGGAGTTGTCCTCATCAGTTTGTTGTTGCAGGGCTTAACCGTTGGTCCACTCATTCGAAAAACGGGTGTAGCAAATGCCAGTGAGTAATTTTTCGTT
>JACNLR010000228.1 GCA_014381385.1 Planctomycetota bacterium
GAACTGCCGAATGCGAAGGTAAACAATGTCGTTCACATCATCAAGGCACCAAGCCCATTCCTTGTTTCGCCTAAGTAAGCCATAGACGCTTTGCGATTTTATATGCCCGCGCGTAATTGTTATTTGTTCTTTTGTATCGTCCTTATGTCGTACGGATACAAGAACATCCGTCCCAACTGGACCTGTTAGGCGTTGAATAAGTTTTTCGATTGTCGCGTCTGTCGCAGGTTCATTATCAATAAATTCTACAACATCTCCGGCTTGTACCCCTGCGCGAAGTGCTGGAGAGTGCTCCATCGGTGTGATGATGACGAGCTCTCCATCAATCATGCGAACTTCTGCACCAATGCCAGCATAATCACCTTCAAGGTCTTTGATAAATGCGTCTTCTTTTTCATCGGGAATAAACAATGCGTAGGGGTCATCTAGAGATTCAATCATTGCTTCGATGGCAGCTTCTTGCATCGCCTCTTCGTCTGGAAGATTCAGATGTCTATTGACTAGTACACCGCGAACATCAATGAGGGGATCAAACCACTCATAACTTGGCGACGAACTTGTAATGGCGATAGATAGTTGCACTATCGCAAGCGTCGCGAGTAATACAAGCATAATTGGCATGAGTCGTGTTTTTTGTGACATGCTCGAAATTCCTATTCCCCCTTAATCGAGATTTAAACGTAGGCGTGTGTTTGGTGCTTCTTTCTTGACACTACAATACCACGAGTGAAGGAAAACTGCGAGTAATATGGCAATAGAGCAACGAGAAGATGTAAACGTAGTCGCTGAGCGTGCAGTGTTAGTCGCATTGACGTTACGTGGTGAGCGTATAGCTATTGATGACAGATTCGAAGAGTTAAGTGCACTCACTGCCTCGGCTGGAGGCGTAGTTGTCGGGCATATAACCCAAAAAAGACGGCTCCCACATGGTAAAACATTTATAGGCAAGGGTAAAGTCGCCCAACTGAAAGAACTCGCTGAATCAGTCGACGCTACGATAATTATTTTTGATCACGATATGTCGCCATCTCAGATTCAAAATCTTGAAGAAGCAGTAGAACGAAAGATAATAGATCGCAGTGAGTTAATCCTTGACATCTTTTCAAGTCGAGCATCAACCACAGAAGCAAAGTTGCAAGTTGAAATTGCCCAACTTGAATACACCTATCCACGGTTGCGGGCAATGTGGGATCACCTTGGGCAAGTCACTGGAGGCGCGCCTGTAGGCATTGGTACTCGGGGCCCGGGTGAACAACAAATTGAAATTGACAGGCGTCTTGTGCAAAAACGATTAAAACAGTTGCGACGTGAGCTTGACGAAATTCAACAACGTTCTGTTCGTGAGGTGGAAAAACGAAATAACGATTACTTTACAGTGGGTCTCGTTGGATACACCAACGCAGGAAAATCGACTCTCTTTAATACATTGACCTCAGGTGGCGCTTGGGCGCATGATCAACTTTTTGCTACACTTTCAACACGAATCGAACGCTGGGAACTTGGTGGTGGAACAGGCGTAATGCTTTCGGATACAGTTGGATTTATCCGCAGACTTCCACACCATCTTGTTGCGAGTTTTCGTTCAACGCTTGAGGAAACAGTGCACTGCCAACTGTTGATGCTGGTTCTTGATGCATCCGATCCCTGTGCATTTTTGCAACTTGAAACGGTGGAAAAAACATTGAAAGATATTGGCGCAGAACATCAACCACGTTTATTGCTGCTAAATAAAATTGACCAACTAGAAGATCCTTCCGATAGACTCGTTTGGGTTTCGCGCTACCCTGAGGCGATTCAGATTTCAGCAGTGACTAAAGAAGGTATTGAAGAACTCTCTGAAGAAGTTCGACTTGCAGTAATTGGTTTAGTTCGAGAAGTGACGCTATCGCTACCTGTCAAGGCAAGCAAAGCTATCGATTTTTTGGAAAAAAGAACGCAAGTACTCGAGCGTGCATGGGAAGATGATCGCTCTTTGTATAGAGTTAAAATTGGCCGAAATCAAATTCAACAGATTCTATCTCGCGAACGCGATGTTCTTATTGATGGTGCACCCGCAACAGAGGCAATAGAAGCCTTGTGGACATTGCCAGATGAAATGGGTGCCTGCTGCCACCTTCCACCACATCGTCTAGAGGGTTAAACTGTAAAAGGTATGAAAAGGGCAGGAGAGAATTTTGACGCCAACTGACTTAGGTCTTGATAAATATGGACACGATTTAAACCCTGCAATCGTTGGAATGATCCGCGCGTGGCAGGGGGACCCCGAACTTGACAAGTTGTACCATCGGTTGCAAGCACGAAAAAAACGTCGAGGGTTCTTAGACTCGTTTGCAGAAGCGCTTGTTGCATTGCATGCTCGAAAAAAGGGTTGCGCAATTTCAGTTGAAGTTCCGACGCCTTCTGGTAAGACTTGCGACTTGCTCTTAGAGCGTAACGGCGTAAAACTTTTTGTCCACATTAAGCGCCTCGGCGGGAATCGCCCACAACATCAACGGATAAAAATTTCGTCAAAGTTACGAATTCTTGAGTGTATTCAAAAACCATGGGTAGTAAAAATTAGGTGGAACGAAAACCTGGACGATGTTGCAATGCAAGAGTATGTAACTGAGGCCGCTGCTTTTATCGAGACAGCACGCCTTGGCGACGAGCACGTCGTTCGGGGAGACGATGGGGATGAACTTGGCGGAGTTAAAATCATGGCACCTAACGATGAAAAGCGCGTATCGCTTGTGATCGGAATGCCAACGGGGTTCGTTGACGACTCCCCGCGAGTAGCACGGTTGTTGCAACGCGCGCATAAACAATTTATGCCAAAAGAAGCAAATTTGATTCTTGTTTGTACGCCGAATATTGAAGGTGCAAACGATGTGAATAGTGCGTTACTCGGTTCGCACATTGAAAGGTGGGACGAGAAACCTTCCAAGGGCAAGCGAGTCGCCCATGGTAGGGGAGATGATGGTTTTTGGAAATCGAATCACAGGGTCACATCGCAAATGGCGGGTTGGTTTTGGCTTGCGCCTATGCATGGTGAATACCAAGGGAAACTTTGGCTGCGAGATGGTTGCGAATTGTCTGAGGATGTGACAGCATTGGCTACAGATATTTTTTCTGCGTGATTCTTGGTATCATGGTTCGCTCACTAGAGAGGTACCAACAATGAGCGATCCAAGATTTACAAAACTAGCGGACTTACTAATTAATTATTCAACATGTTTGCAAGCAGGCGAACACATTCTGATTGAGGCATTCGATATGCCAAGGGCGATGGTAATCGCACTTGTTAAGGCTACAGCGAATGTTGGTGGACACCCACACGTTGTATTGCGCGATGCACAAATTATGCGAGCATTGCTTGATGAAGCGAAA
>JACNLR010000166.1 GCA_014381385.1 Planctomycetota bacterium
ATATTTTGCAAGTCATTTCAAGTTGGGGACAAGTTCATTCATCTGCAGATTTCAATGGTGATGGCATAGTAAACGTCCTTGACTTGTTGATTCTTATTGATAATTGGAATTAGTTTTTATTGCAACATGTACTTATTTTTGAAAGTCTCTCGTCGCTTAGGGGTGGCGATTGGCTTTGTCGGTGACTTTATGTCTGGTGACACACCTGATCCCATCAGAGGTGGTCTTAGTATTTAGGACAGTTTTGCGAAAAGCATACGCTTTATGAGGGGCAGAAAAGGCGTGATCTTTGCACTCGTCACGCCGAAACTACCAATAAAATAGGATTATTTAACAATATCACCACTTTTTATTGGACAAACGCATCTAACTTCCTTTACGGTGAACACTTCAATTCGGGAAATGTCATGCTTTTCGCGCGGTGCGAGGAGCATGTTTACACCGCAACTCGGGGAAAGTAGAGGAGAGATGAGTATGAAAACTCGTTCTATGTTAGGACTCGGACTTGTGAGTTCGCTGATTTGTGGCACAGTCGCAACAGCTGATTTGCTTGGCCTTGATTATCGTATCGCAGGTACCAACTCGCTAACTGAGGGTACGTTTGATGACAACTGGACTGTTGAGATTTACGCCGTTCTTCAGGAAGGTGAACGACTAGATGCAGTTGCTGGTAACACAGATAACAATAAAACAGTAACGACATCAGGCACGTTTTATCAAAATGTTGCATTTGGTGGACCAACTTCTACTTCGATCAATTCTGCGTTTTTTCCACTAGCGCCAGACCTTGAGTACGATAGTTACGTAACAATTGGATCATTACATAGCGATGGGTATCCATTTGCAAACAATGCTTTGCTAGACATCGGTATCGATTGGACAAACTTTGAAGCTGGTGGTGAAGTAAGTACGAACAACGGCACATGGTTTGTCACTCCTGCTGATCCGCAAGGTGAAGCAATGTGGTTTACAAACCAAGCATGTGAAGATAAGTTAGGCGTCCTTGTTGCACGGCTTACAGTCATAGGTGTAGGCGCGTTCGATGAAAGTGTGTCACTTAATGCACTGTTTCAAGGTAAAGATGCGCTAGGCAATACATGGCAAGGAGTGGATGGAATAACTGTTTGGTATCCAACTATTGAAGACTGTAACAACAACGGCGTTGACGACGCTTGCGATATCGCAAACGGAACAAGCGCTGACGATAACGGAAACGGCATGCCTGATGAATGCGAATTCCCAGACTGTAACGGTAACGGTATCGACGATGGCCAAGACATTGCAGACGGTACAAGCGATGACTGTAATATGAACGGTACTCCAGACGAATGTGAAATGTCAGATGGCGACTGTAATGGAAACGGTATCCTTGACGATTGCGAAACATTCGACGATTGCAACGGCAACGGCATTCCTGATGAATGTGAAACGTTTAATGACTGTAACGAAAACGGTGTTCCAGATGAATGTGAAGCACTCACTGACTGGGATGACAACGGCGTAGCAGATATTTGCGAAGGTCTTGTTGCTTACAATGCTACAACAGGAACTGGGTACACACACATAGATGATGCAAACATGGACAGTGTTGACGGTGACGTAATTTGGGTCCAAGCCGACCACGTGAACGGAATCGCTTCGATCTCTCACTATGACGGTATAGACAATGATTGCAACGGTCCAGTTGATAATCAAGCCCTAGAAATCTCACTTCACGATGGCAGTCGATTCAACGTTGACGGCGATGCACTTATCGGGAGCGTCCGCTCAGGTACTTCTGGTACCGCTTCAGTCTCTGCAAATAGTGTAATAGTTGATTTCGCTATGGCATACCGAAACGCATCGCTCGATTTCTATGGTGCTACGGTTTCAATTGGGGATGCACTTCTTCGTATGGATAGTGAAATCGGCATCGATGGCGCTGCACAGGCAACTGGCACTTGGACAGCATCTGCTGGTTCAGTTGTGTACGCTGATCTCGCTATCGATGGCGAACTTCGTGGTACAACGGACATCATGGGCGACACAACGGTCAATGGAACTATGCGAGCTACAGATGACATTTTGGTTGGTGCAAACTTAACCAATAATGGTCTTGTTGCGATGCACCGCGGCGTACTTTACGTATTCGGCGACCTCACAAACAACGGCACTATTCTTGGTGAAGTTGATGCAGGCCCCGGAGTTCGTGGTGGCGGTGGTCCTGTTGCTGGTGATGGCATGCGAGTAGAAGGCAATTACAATGTTGGTGAAAACGCTAGCATCTTCTTGCCACATGCAAACTGGCACTTAGCAGTTGGCGGTAACTTCAATGTTGCAATTACTGACAATACACGGTTTGATATGTCATTAGCAACACTCGACCTTGTTGGTCACACTGGTCAAGATCCACAACAAGTAGAGGTTCTCAGTGCAGATCTCGGTAATATCGAAGAAGCACTCAATCCTGCTACATCTTGTGCACTTCCAATAGGCACGATTCGTGTAAACAGTGGTGCTACAGTTGAACTTGTTGATGGCGTAGACAACAACTGCGATGGCTCAATCGCTGATGTGATGTATACCCAAAACTTGGTTGTAGCAGCTGGTGCTGAACTCCGTACAAACGGTTACATCATCTACACATCAAACTTTGAGAATTCAGGTCTTGTTGACAATCTTGATGACATTATCATTATCAACCCACCAGTTGAAGGTGATTTGAACGGTGACAGTGTTGTGAATATTGACGACCTTCTCGTTGTTATTGGTGCAGACTGGGGCGCATGCGCTGGTTGTGTTGCAGATGCAAACGGCGACGGATTCGTTAACATTGACGACATGCTTATGGTCATCTCAAACTGGACGCTCTAAGTCTTAGTTTCGATATGTTAAGTACACTCGCCCCGCCTTTTGGCGGGGCGAGTTTTTTATTCACTTAGAGCCAAAGACGAATTGGCTCCAAGTGAATTAGAATACATGCATGCGTTACAGCCACACACAAAACGGTAAACTGATAAAAGTAATCATGGCAATTAGCATGGCAATCTGTTTAGTCATTGCAGGAATAAATGGCTGGAATACGCCAATTGGTTTTTCGTTATACGGGTTGGTGTTTGTTCTCTTTGTTTTAACGTGGTTCTTTGGTTCACTAACAGTCGAAGTGGACGGTGAAGAACTACGTCATTTTTTCGGTCCCGGCTTCTGGAAGAAAACATATCTTCTAAGTGATATTGAAAAAGTAGAGACTGTTCGTAACTCTTGGATCTTTGGTTGGGGAATACGGTTAACTCCACACGGCTGGCTTTACAATGTATCGGGAT
>JACNLR010000123.1 GCA_014381385.1 Planctomycetota bacterium
GAGATTTGATAACCTTGCCGGGGAGAATATCAGTTTCAAGTTCGATTTCCTGGCCGATATGCAAAAATGGAATCTCTGTTTCATGCGCTTCAAGCATAACCCAAACCGTATCAAGGTTTGCAATTTGGAAAAGTTTTTGTCCTGTTTTAACGTACTCCCCCGAAACGATTTCTCTTGCTATCACAACGCCATCTATCGGCGATGTAATGACAATAGTGTCGCTCGGATTCTCATCGTTTTCTAATCCATCTATTTGTGCTTCGTTTAGACCCCACCTCGCTAATTTTTTTCTTGCAGAAGTGTAGGTTTCTTTTGCGGTTCTTGCGATGATTGAATCACCTTTTATTCGATTAACGCTGTTAGCAGCTTCTTGGAGTTCACTTTTTGCAACTAATAGTTCTGGGCTATAGATGTTTGCAAGGGCATCGCCCGAAGTAACAACAGCGCCAGTAAAATCAACATACAACTCGTCGATTCTTCCGGGGAACCAAGCAGTAATCGTCGCTTGTGTTCTTTCATCAGTTTCTACACTTCCTACAAGTTGAATAACCCGCCTTGGAAACGCACGTATGACTGGAGCAACTTCGATTTGAGCGCGCTTCATTGCTGAATCGCTCATTGCAATCGCGTTTGGAGGTACGTTGTCTGCTCCTGCTGGGACTGGAATGAGGTCCATAAAGCAAATTGGGCAGACGGCGTCTTTGTCAGTAGTTCTAAATTGCGGATGCATCGAACATGTATATTCGGCTGCAGCGATTGCTTCCTCTTGGTTTACAGTTTCGTTGTCATGCTCAATATTTACAGTCGCACTTGAACATTTTCCAAGTGAAAAGGCGACGATGACCAGCACAAACACACCAATAATAAGAATGGTTTTTTTCATTTCGTTTTCTCCAAAGTGACTGCTCCGCCAACAATTCTAGAAATTGCTGCATCTGCTTGTAGTGCGACAACGTAACTCCGCTGCAAGTTCCGCTGTAGTTCTAACAAGGTGCGTTGTGAATCGAGTAATTCAATTGCTTGTGTTTGCCCTGCTGAAAATGCTGCTACTGCGGTGCTCAGAGCATCTTCTGCACGTGGGATAAGAGCTGTTTCGTAAAATGCAATGCTACGCAGCGCATCGTCGCGTTGATACATGGCTTCCGAAATGGCTTCTTGCAATTTGTGTAAAAGACTTTTTTTCGCTGCAATTGCTGCAAGTTGTTTTGCTAACGCCTCTTCTTTTGCAGCGTCGTATTTTGTTTGGTTCAGTGGAATGGTAAATCCAATAACTCCCATAATGGGATTGCTACCAGCATCGGGTGTTGAGGGGTCAAGTGGATCGCCTAAGTTCGTGTACGTTACGCCTGCAGTCCATTTTGGCTTTGCGTCTAACTCTGCCACTTTAATAGCAAGTGCTTGTGCGTTGATGCTCTCGTTTTGCGCTTGCACAAGAGGGTTATTGACCATAAGCCGCATAGCTTCTTTATGTGTAATTCCACTTAGAGACAATGAAATTGTTTTTGGCAATGCAAATGCTGCATCGCTTTTTCGCGCCAAAGTAGCATTGAGTGATGCAATTCTTGGGTTTTTTAAGTTGCGAAGTTGGATTAGTTTGTCTTCAAGTTTGCCAAGTTCAACTTGTAGTCGAATTAGTTTATCGTGGCTTGTCGTGTCGACTTCATAACCGAGCCTTGCGAGTCGTTCTGTTTCGAACAGTAACTCAAACGATTGCTCTACAACTTCAATCTCTTGGTTAAGGTCAACAAGAGAAGCCCACTGATTCACTATTTTTTCAAACAGGGTCAACCGCTTCATCTCATATTCATGCCATTTGACTTGAGCCAATGCGGTTGCAACGTCTCCTTTTGCATCAAGCAATCCCCACCAAGGGAATGATTGCGTAAGCGAAAGTTGTTGTTCCATTGGACCCGTGCGTGTTTGGATTTCTTGAATGAAATATCCAAACGAAACCTTCGGGTCGGCGAGAGCGGATACTTGAGGGATGCGAGAAAGCGAAGCTTTCCATGTATAAAAAGCACTCTCTAGTTCGGGTGCCTGCAGTGAACCGTAGAGTAAGCATTGCTGCAACGAAGCATCTTCAAGTAAGTTAGGCATGGGTGCCTTTTCTTTTCCGCCATCATACGTAGGTATAACGTCATGCGAAAGAATCGTGCCTGCGAAGTGAATTGTCTGCCCAGTGGTGTACGGGATTTTGGACATCGAGGGTCCATTTGCGCAACCAAAGAAAACGGCTGGTGAAACGCCAACGAATAGAAGGCGAAAGAAGTATTTCATTTGTAGGGTTCCTCATCAAAACCAAAGTACTTAACAATTGCACTCGCTTTGGATTATGCGAGTGCATAGTATTCCTAAGGGGTCAATGAGTTAATTCTGCCAGCGACCAAGGAGCGCCTGTCTACAGTTGTTTGTGCAGGCAATTCTCAACGTTTTTGCTGTTAGACTGATTTCACCATTTGCTACCTTTGCTGGTAACGAAACTGCAGCGGTTGCTGCAGGCGGTGCAAAGTCTATAGAGAAGATTGTGAAGGGCGTTTTTGCTGGAGCAGGGGTCTCTTCACGTTTCTGCTCACACGCACATCCATTTGCTGCGCACTTGCAACATCCACCACAGCAAGACATCTTTTGAGATGCTTGGACATTCTCGCTTGCAGCGTGCACAGGCACGGCAAATTGCAGAGTCTGGAGGATAAGTAGAAGTATTGGCAGCAATCGCAACATAATGGAGTAGAATTATACTACGTTTTTTGTGATAATCTATTGCCTTTTTGGCTCAATTTTACGTCCGACTTGATTATTCTTCTACTGTGGCGCGAAAAGAAACGACAAAAAAGGAAATTACTTCCTGTATTGAGAAGTGGTTTTTAAAAACTGCTCGTGTTTTTCCATGGAGGGAGGAGGATTTTCCATGGGGGCGAATTGTGAGTGAGTTTATGGCACAGCAAACTCAAATCGATAGAGTTGCAGCGCGATGGCCAGAATTGATGAGTCGATTCCCAACACCTGAAAGTTTGAGCAGTAGCGATGAGCAAGAGATTCTATCGCTTTGGCAGGGGCTTGGATATTACAGAAGAGCGAAAAATCTTAAACAATCGGCTGAGGTAATGACACAGAATTTCGCTGGAGAGGTTCCAAGCGAGGTCAATGAATTGCTTAGTCTACCGGGTGTTGGTAAATATACTGCAGGTGCAGTTGCTTCTATCGCTTTTGATAAAAGAGTGCCAATTGTTGATACAAATGTCCACAGAGTCTTGTGTAGGTTGTTTAACAATTCAAACGAACCTATACCATCAAAGTGGACATGGGATATGGCAGAAGAGTTGGTAAAGGTTTGTAGATCTCCAAAAATTTTTAATGAAGGGTTAATGGAGTTTGGCGCGGTAATCTGTACGCCTAAATCTCCTGAATGTAACGGTTGCCCTATGCAATCGAAATGCGAAGCGTATGGAAAAGGATTGCAGAACCAGATACCCAAGCCAAAGAAAAGCCTGCCCAGAAAGCAAGAACACCATTACGCAGTTGTCGTACAAAGTGGCGAAGAATTGGGGTTTGAACAGCGATCGAGTAAAGGGCTTTGGGCGGACATGTGGCAAGTTCCCACAGTTGATTCTTCTAGAACATTAAACAAGCATGAAGTCTCTGAAATGTTGCAATTGGAAAGTGAATTGTCAAGGATTGGTTCGTTTGAGCATATCCTTTCTCATAGAATTATCTCGTTTACGGTGTTTTCATGCAGAATGAGTCGTGATTCTCGATTTACATGGTTAAAGAGCGAAGATCTTGCAGAATTGCCTTTAGCATCAGCCCAACGCAAAGTACTCGCTGTACACTGCGTTACATGAAATTTACAACATCAATCGTATTTACATTCGTCTGTTTCTTTACTGCAAATACGAATGCAGAATATCCAAGGGACTTTGTTTCGGGAGAAGCATTGGGTGTACTCTCGATTCGCGACGGTGAGAGTATCAATACACTCGCAAAAATAGCCAGCAAGCAAGCAGGTTTTGATGCAAATGAAGATGTGCTTGCAAATTACTTATCTCTGTTTATTGAAAATTCAAGTGATATAGATTTTTCCAATGAGGTGCTTCTTGCTATCGAACCAACTGTAGTTGCGGAAGGTCAAAAATCAGGTGGGTTGTTTGGACCTATGCCGCACCTTGTCTTTATCTGTAAACCAAAAGCGAACAGACAACTTCAATTGAACAAATCGTATTTAACGACAAGTGTACTCGAGGATGGTTGGTTTATTGCAACAGGTGGTATGGTAGTGAATGATCCCAAAACATACCGTAAGTCTCCGATTTTAGACAACTTGAAAAGCAAACAAATAAGTATGTCAATCGAGTTTGGTGCACTATGGAAAAAGTTCGGACCAATTGCACAGATGACGGGTGGTATGTTGGTCGGTGGATTGAATAAGCCTGGAGCGGATGGGTTGATATCAGCAGAAACGAAAAAAACAGCAAATGCCTCGCGTAAAGCGTTTGGTGAACTCATGAAGTTTTGCAGCACACTAGACGCAATTTCACTCGACGTAGGCATTAAAGATTTTAAATTAGTTTCAAACTTGAAGATTTCAACTTTAGAACCAACGGACGTTTCAGTTGACAATCAAGCGATGAACCAAATGGCATCACTATTAGCAGATGACATGGTGCAGTATGGGATGTCTGGTGAGTTAACACGAACCTTGTTAGAAAATGATTTCTCAGCATTGCAGAGTGCTATTGGTTATGAGTCACCGCATATTCTCATTACTCAAGGCATGAAATTGCTTTCTGACCTTTCAAATGATAATGTTGTCTCATATAGTCTTTCCGACAAGAATGGCTTAGCGATTGCAGCACTGACGCAAGTTGAAAGCCAAAAAGAATATCTAGCAGCAATTCCGAATTTGATGAGTGAGTTTACTGGCTTACTATTGAATGAAGCAAATCTCTCCGCAACACCATCTTCAAAATCAGATAATACATGGGATATAGCAATGATCGGTTCAGACGCGGAAGACCAAAAAGCAATGGACGCAGTTTTTCCTCCAGGCGATACACTGAGATTTAAAAAGTACGGGAAGGATAAAATTTCGATCGCCCTAGGTCCAAAAAAATGGAAATCACTTACGCGGAAGCACGCTTCTCCGCTTGCGAAGTTAATTAAACAGCACAAGAAAGTTTCGGTTCAATTCGCAATGACCATCAATGCAAGAGAGTGTATGTTTGGTTTTCTCAACATTGCAAAGAAATTTAAGAGTAGTAATGTAACCGTTGGGATCAAATCTTCACCATCTGCAAAGATATCAATGATCTACGGGAAAGACAACTCTGGTTACGTTGGGCAATTCTCAATTGATATTATGGGCATCGCACAGTTAAGTAAAGATGTCAGTGAAGTGACGCAAGCGAATAAGGAAACCACTGCTTCACAAAAAGAATCTGATGGAAAATTGAAATCTAGCGGGAAAAAATAACAAGTGGGTTTAGCCAGCCAAGTCGCCTTTCTTTTCCGCTTCCACGACTTCAGGGTCACTCGGGTCAGGAGTATTGCCTTCTGGATATTTAATTCTTGTGTGATAGATCGAGTTTAGACGGGCAATAATTGCGTCTTCTATTATTGCAAGTTCACAAAAAGTTAAACCACATGCGTCAAGTTGGTGGTCGAGTAACCGCTTTCTAGACAAATCGCGTACAAGTGCTTCGATGCGCGCTGGGTTTGGATCCGGCATCGCTCTTGACGCAGATTCAACAGCATCAGCAATCATCAGGATTGCGGCTTCTTTTGTCTTTGGTTTTGGTCCTGGGTAACGGAATTGCATCGCATTGATTGATTCACCTGTTTCATCTGCCTCTCGTAGTGCAGCGTGGTAAAAATACTCAACCAGTGTCGTACCGTGGTGCGCTTCGATAAAGTGCAGAATTACTCTTGGCAAATCGTATTCTTTTCCTAATTCAATCCCATCTTTGACGTGCCCGATGATGACAAGCAAACTCATCGACGGTTTTAAATCTTTGTGCCTGTTATACCCTGTTTGGTTTTCGACAAAGTACTCGGGCTTATTCATTTTGCCAATGTCGTGATAGAGTCCACCTACATACGCAAGGAGAGAATCGCCACCAATCGCCTCTGTAGCAGTTTCTGCAATGTCTGCGACTTGCCTTGAGTGGTTGAAAGTGCCAGGAGCAAGGTGTTGCAATTGCTGGAGCAATGGTTTTCTCGGGTCACGCAAATCTGCAAGTGTCATTCCAGTTGTTATATCAAATACACTTTCAATACTTGGAAGAATTCCAAGGACGAAGAAGCCAACGACAAGTGCTGAAACACCCGCAACGATTGCATTTGTAAGAATCTGCTCCCAAGCAATGGACAAATCTGGCACCTCTGCGAGACCTAGGAAGAGGCTTCCTATCGCAAAACCAATGGCAGCCACAGCAGAAGCATTAATGAGTGATTGACGCTGTCTCACTTCTTTTAACTGGCCAACCATGAGTCCGCAGCCAGCAATAAGGAGAATAAACCAAGCGATTGGTTGAGAAAGCCCCATCGTAACGAGCGCGCACTGCATAAACGCAATAAACATTCCCATTCGTTGTCCGTATGCCAATGATGCAATAGTTACAGCAAGCAGAGTCGGAATTATTGCTGCAGCATATAGAAAGACCGGTGCTTGTAGAGTAACAACGACAGAGAGCCCAAGCATGATTGCCATCAATGCGCAAAGAGCAAAGAGCCGCAGGGAATTTTTAGCAATGCGAGCGTTGGTTACAGTTGTATAGGCACCTATGAAAATTGCTAACATCGCAAGTAAGCCTATTGAACCAATCCTAGGAAGCCATCGTTCTATGAAGGAAGCCGAAGATAAGAAATGTTTCTGTTCGAGGATTGCGTTTTCATATTGGGTTGCAGTTATTGAGTCACCGCGTCGCCAAATGATTTCGCCGCGAAGGTGTTTCACGATTACGGGTTCAATGGATTCCGCTGCAACCCCTGCACGGGCTTGTGTGTCCTCCACATCAATTTGAATACTGGGCAAGTGCTCACTTAATAGTCTTGCGACAATAATAGGCACTAAAGATTCAGTAAATCCATTGTTACTTACCAACTCAGAAAGTTTTAGGTCTGCTTTGTCACCAATGTTGGCAGGCAGGGCAACTGCATCCGCTTGGTATGGTCGCGTAACTCTTCCAGCGCCGCCAAAGAGTTCGCGGTTGGACGGTGCGGTTGTTGTAAACCCTTGATACTCTTCGCTTGTGAGAAGAGGCGTTTGTTTTTGTAGATTTTGAATTAACTTTGCTGCAGAACGCCTCCAAGCAAAAGTAGGTTCACCATCAGTTGACATAGATTGGAGTGCTACTAGCGATTCTTGCGTCAACAAAAAATCTTTTACAAGTTCTGGTGTTACATCTTCAAGTGTTGTTTTACCAGAAACCGCTGCAGGTAAACCAGTTAGGCTTGCTTTTAATCGGTCTATGAAGGAGGTATTTACCGTATAAATTTTTGGCGAAGAGTTGCGAGCTTCTTCTTGTTTTGCAGCAGTTGCGGTAGCGTCTTCAAATTGAAAATCTAAACGTTTAATTCGCGTCTGGGATGCAATTTGTCCATCTTGAACTTTAATTTGTTCTCGGGACCACGTTGTGAGTGTTGAAACGACGGCTAGAAATATGAAAATGATAAAGCAAGTTCGCAAAAAGTCAGGTCGCTGAAGTAAATGGGTAATGCTAAAAGAGTCTTTTGGTACATTTTTGAGTACCGTCTCTCTTCGGCTTTTACCAATTCCTTTACTTTTTTGTCCTGTTGATTTTGCCATTTGGTTTAGTTAGTTACGGTTGCAATGCTTCTAACATCACATTCTGGAAGATCGTGTTCATCCTTAGTAGTTGAAGCCGAGTTCCTAGTCGGGAAATGTCCTGCTCGAACTAGATATAAGGTCCTGCCAATTTTGCTTGTTTCTTCTGTAATCCAAGCATTTCCAAGGTTAGCCCTTTTTAATGCACTTGAGATAGATTTAACTGCATTTTGCGCATTTTCTTTATCTCGGTATGCGCCAAACTGAAGGGTGTAATTATTCACTTTAGTCAGAATACCGGATCGTTGATTTGCAATTTGTTGATCTGAACCTTGCAGATGTATTGACGCATATTTGTAAGCGAGTTGCGCTGCAGTTTCATCGCCATTACCTGAGGCAATGACTCCGAGCATCGCTGTCGCTTTTCCTTTGACTTCCTTACTAGCCGATGTCGCAGCTTTTTCAAACCACTCTTTTGCACTTGCCACTTTTTGCAATTGAAATTCGCACAATCCCATTATGTATTGAGCCTCTCCAATATTCTTGCCGCTCTTGATGGTTTTTTTTGCCCACATTTCAGATAAGAGCCATTGGTCGTTATTGTATTCTTGCAATGATCGCTCAAGGGTTGCGGTTTTGGATACACCACAACTAATCAATTGTGAAAGGGCTAAAAGGAAAATGAATGGGGTTGCTATTCGCATATTGATGCTCCAGAAGGTATCGTACCCTAAGTAGGAATAGACCTCATGCAACTTCTAAAGTCCATTTACAATACATGGAGACGAAAAGCGTTTACAACCCTCATCGTTGATGATTATCGAAAGTGGCGTGGTATTGACCTGCAAGTGGCCTCTTGGCACGTCGCTAAGAATATCAAATCAAGCAAGCCACACGTTGCGGTTCTTTTGCCAACCTCCGGTATGTTTCCAGTGGCAACAACGGCAATTTGGTCTCTAGGCAAGACAGTAGTTCCACTGAATTACCTTCTCACGAAAGATGAAATTGATTTCATAATCTCCGACAGCGGTGTAGATACAGTGATAACCGTGGGCGCGATGGTCGACATGATTGGCGGTTTGCCAGAGGGGATCGAAGAAATACGACTTGATGAGATGTCCTTCAAAGGATTTCCGCCGATCCGAATTTCCAGAGCGAGTGACGACCAGATGCTTGCTGCACTCTTGTATACCTCTGGCACTTCGGGTAAACCAAAGGGCGTGATGTTAACTGCAGGAAATCTAAACGCCAATGTCGAGCAGTGTAAGAAGTGGGTCAGTTTTTCAAGAAACGATGTTTTTATTGGCTTGCTCCCGCAGTTTCATAGTTTTGGTTTTACTGCCACGACGCTCATTCCATCTGCAATTGGCGCAAAGGCTGTGTATACGGCTAGGTTCAACCCTCGGAAAGTATTGGATATGCTGCGTGAGCAGAAGCCAACAGTTTTAATTGCAATACCGTCTATGTTCAATGCGATATTAAACACAAAGAGTGCAACACCAGAAGATTTTATGTCTATTCGCCTTGCCCTTTCTGGTGGCGAGGCGTTGCCGGATGCAGTTTATGAAGGTTTCAAAGATAAACTTGGTCTTACAATTTCAGAAGGGTATGGTTTGACCGAAACATCACCTGTTACGAACTTATGCAGACCGGAAGAACAACGACGAGGAAGCGTAGGTTTACCCATCGTAGACGTGCATGAACGAATTGTTGATGAAAATGAAAACGACCTTCCCGCAGGAGAAGATGGTGAAATTAGGATTTCGGGACCGAATATTATGAAGGGGTACTACAACCTAAAAGAGGAAACGGCGTTAGCTTTTGATTCGCAGGGTTATTTTAAAACTGGAGACATGGGTCAACTTGATCAGGACGGTTTTTTATACATTACTGGTCGCATCAAAGAGATGTTAATAATCGGAGGAGAAAATGTTTTTCCTCGTGAGATCGAAGAGGTATTAACGAACCATCCAGATGTCATCGCAGCAGGCGTAGTAGGTAGAAGCGATGCCTCGCGTGGTGAAGTAGCCGTTGCATTTGTTGAACTTGCACAGGGTGCTATATTTGACGAACAAGCGCTGCGAAGTTGGTGCCGTAAAACTATCGCGAATTTTAAAGTTCCAAAAACTGTTATCGCGTTAGAAGAATTACCAAGAAACCCCACTGGAAAAATTATGCGTCGTGAACTTGCCAGCATGATTGCCAAGGAAGTTGCCAAGTGAAACAACCAATAACTCTCGCCCACAGCCCAGATCCTGACGATGCATTTATGTGGTGGCCGCTGGCAGATATTGATGGAAATGGTCCATCGCTCGACGTAGGCGAATTTGAATTTGAACTCGTCATGAAGGATATAGAAACGCTCAATTCGGAAGCAGAGCAGGGGCTCTATGACATCACTGCAATTAGCATCGCACAGTATCCAATGGTGGCGTCCACCTACGACTTGACGGCTTGTGGCGCTTCGCTTGGAGATGGGTACGGTCCAAAAATCGTTTCAAAAGATAAACAATCAATCGATGCCTTGCTTGCCTCGAACCCATCTTTTGCAGTTCCCGGACTCCGTACGACCGCGCTCGCATCGCTTCGCATCCTTGCTGGAAAGCGCCCCATTTCTTGGGAGCCAATTCCGTTTACTGAGATAATGGATGTAGTTGCAAGTGGTGCATTTGACGCGGGAGTGGTTATTCACGAAGGACAATTGACGTACGAAGAGCTAGGGCTGCATGAAGTATGTGATCTGGGTGCTTGGTGGAAAGACAAGACGAGTTTGCCGCTACCTCTTGGTGGGAATTCAATTAAACGTGATATAGACAAACGTTTTGGCAGCGGCGCAACCAAGAAGATAACGGGGTTGCTTCTTCAATCTATCGAGTACGCAATGGCCAATAGAGAAAAGTCACTTGCGTGGGCGACTCAGTGGGGGCGGGGTATTGACATGAAATGTACCGATGCGTTTGTCGAAATGTATGTCAACCGTTGGACACTCGATTTTGGGGATAAGGGCAAACAAGCCGTACATACATTTTTAGAAGAAGCAGCGAAAGTAGATGCAGTTGCTGAAATCGAAGCGGTTGCGTTTGTTTAAAGGTGCAAGTCGCCTTCTCCAAGCAAATTAAATCCCTTGCGTAGAAGAAGTTGTCCCCCAAGAGTTAAATCATCCACCGCTACAGCTATAACGGATTCCCCAATAGCAGATTGTTGAATGAGGGAGTAGATGAACAATATGTTTAATTCTGCACCGAGCAAGTACAAGCACATGTCGGCAAGCGAATGTGAATCGTCAATGACTGAAACAATGACATCTATTTCTGAAAAAGCAATTCCAAGGTCTCCAAGGAGGTGCCTCGCGGCATCTGCATTGTCAGGAATCATTCGAATAACAGCGTGGTCAGAAGAATCAATCACGTTTAAGCCCATGACGTGGACATGTGATGCATCGTCAAAATGCCTTAGTAAGTCAAGTAACCTTCCAACTCGGTTTTCTAAAAAAACACTAAATTGTCTTACGGAAGGAACAGAGTAACCCTGTAATGTTTCAGAGGGCAATTGTGACATAGTTAAAGTTTACTTAGTACCGGAGTTTAGCGTTGGCTTTGGTAGCTTCGATTTGTTTTCTTTTTTTGTTGCAATCGGCTTTTCTGAGCCACCAATGGTTTCGGGTTCGTATGGGTGGTCTCGTTTGTTCGTAATGACGATTGTGACAATTTCATCGTTCAGTTCGAGTGACCTTGCAATTTCAAGCCCATCTGTAATCCGTCCAAACACAGTATGGCGACCATCAAGGTGGGACGTTGGCAAGTGCGTCAGGAAAAATTGGCTACCACCTGTATCTGGAGCAGCAGTTTTTGCCATTGAAAGTGAACCCGCAAAATGCTTTCGGATATCTTCACCAGTGTGTTCGTCTTTGATGGTGTAGCCTGGGCCGCCAGTTCCTGCTTGGCCACTTGCTCCCTCTCGACTATTCGGGTCGCCGCCTTGTGCCATAAACTTAGGAAGTACGCGGTGGAAGCGTGTCCCATCGTAATATCCCGATTCTGCAAGTGAGATAAAATTCGCGACTGTGTTTGGCGCGTGGTCTTCAAAAAGTTTTATTGAAATTGGACCCCTAGAGGTAATGATTTGGGCTTGTGGAAGGTCATTATTAATTTCCTCCGCTTCGCGGATGGCAAGTTCTTCCGTCCAAAGATCAAGTGCTGTTTGGTATTTAGTCTTTTTAACATTTACCTTAGCCGCAAAGGAAGGGGTTTCTTCAATGTTAATCATTTCCAGTGTTGTAACTGCATCTTCGAACCGATTATTTGCAAAAAGTAAATCTGCGTAGAGTTCTGACAATTGGGGCGAGTTGTCACCCTCTGCTATCATTTTTTCGATAACTTCAATACCCTCTGTAAACCTATTCTGGCTGTCTAAGAAAGTTACCCAGCCCAGTGCAATTTCGGGCGAGTTTGGATAAAGTGAGATTAAATTTGCGTATACTTCTTCTGCTGATGAGCCCTCTTGATTAATGAGAAACTGAGCCCACGCAAGTCCAATTTCAGCATTATCTGGTTGAATCTCAGCGAGCCTACCAAAGAGGGTGTTGCAGCGGTCGAGTTCATCAAGCCAGACACATATCTGGAGTTCTGCTGCGATGAGTTTAAAATCATCATGCGTAGCATTCCAATCACTAAGTTCTTCTCTAAGTGCCGTAACACTGTCTAAGTCACCGGGTGCTAGACCGCGTTGATTCATGATAGAAGTTCGAGCCATTTGATACCGGCTAAGGAGTTGTTCTACATCGTCTGCTATTGTGAAGGTTGAGACAGCGAGTAGCAATGCGCAAAGTGTTGAACTAAACATGGTGGGGTAAATTCCTTTGAAATGAATGTGATTGTGCAGGATAACACTACTTGGGAAAGGTTGGCAACAACAACAGTCTGCATCTCTTAAAAAGAGATGAATAAAAAAAAGGCCCGGTGGATTCAAAGAACCGCACCGAGCCCTTCCGGGGGCAAAGTGAATCGCAAACGCGACAATGGAATGATATACAAAGGTGAGATAAAGTCAAGTATCTGAGCAAAAAAAACAAAAATAAAGGCCCGGTAGACGCAAGCGCCGTACCGAGCCCTTTCGGGGGTAATTTCAGTGTTGGGTAGATTATACCGTAAATAATTACTTTGTGTGGTTCAGGTTTCTCTGATACCGCCTGTAATAGCAATTGCAAGCGCATCGGATACATCAGAGGGTGTTGGAGGCTCTGTTAGCTTCAAAATGCTAGCGATTGCATGCTGGACTTGCTCTTTGGTTGCATTGCCATTACCTGTAACTGATTTTTTGATTTCCGAAGGTGCCAACTCAATCAGTGGTAAATTTGCTTGCTCTCCAGCCAAAAGAATAACTCCTCGCGCGTGCCCCATCACGGTTGCGGTTGAAACATGCTCTTTGTGTGTAAAAATCTTCTCAACAGCAAGTACATCAGGCGCAAGGTCTAGGATGACTTGGCTAAGGTCATCGTGTAGCTGCTTTAGACGAAAAGGAATAGAGCTGTCTACGCAGAGTGTAATCGCGCCGGCTTCCACCAATGTGGGTGAAATTGAATTGCCTATTAAATCAATGCAACCGTAACCAGCCGTGCGAAGGCCTGGGTCGACTCCAAGCACTCTCATTGGTTATACACATCCGTATCGATCAGACCGTCCTTTAGATAAACAATACGCTGGCATCTATTGCCTACATCAGCATCGTGTGTAACCATAATGGTCGTCAATCCATCGTCATGCAACGAATCAAACAATTCTAAAACGTCACCGCTTGTTTGAGAGTCCAAGTTTCCAGTCGGTTCGTCAGCTAATAGTATAGATGGTTTTGTTACCAATGCTCGAGCGATTGCTGCTCGTTGTTGCTGACCCCCTGAGAGTTCACTTGGTTTATGTCCAACGCGGTTTGATAGTCCGACAAGATCTAGCATTTCAAGTGTACGATCTCGTCTTTGGCTAGGCGGAACTTTTTGGTAGTAGAGTGGAACTTCTATATTTTCTTCTATTGTCAATTGGGGAATCAAATTAAACGATTGAAAAACAAAGCCGATTTCTTTCCCGCGAATGTTCGAAAGCGACTGGTCGTCAAGTTGCGCGACTTCGCTCCCATCGAGTGTGTAATTACCTGATGTGGGTTTATCTAAGCACCCTAATATATTCATAAGCGTGCTCTTTCCAGATCCAGATGCACCCATAATCGCGACGGATTGACCCCTTGGCACGTCTAAATCAATACCTCTAAGAGCTTCGACAAGGATCGAACCGTCTGGTTTGAAATAAACTCGCTCAATATTGCGAAGTTTTACAACTGTGTCTTCGGTTGGCATGGATACATCGTACGCTCTGCTCTACACTTCGGGTATGTCACAAGAAGCATTTGAAGCCATGAAGGAAAAATTTAATGTGATTCCTGTCATTGTGCGAATTATGTCCGATCATTTGAGCCCAGTTCTTGCCTACCGTAGGCTCGTTGCAAGCGATAATCGTACAGCACCGAGTTTTCTCTTTGAGTCAGTTGACAATGGGGACGAAGTTGGAAGGTTCTCCTTTTTGGGAGCAAATCCAATTCTTGAGATTATTGCGTATCAGCAAGATGTGACAATAAGAGACCACGAAAAGGGGTCAGTTGAAACTGTGGTGTCTTCTAACCCTCTTAATCTTGCAAGAGAACTCTCAAATAATTGGAATGTGGCTCCAGTTGTAGCGGTAAACGATTTGCCCTTGCCAAGTTTTACGGGCGGTTGGGTTGGATTTTCGGGGTACGACACTGCGAGATATTTAGAAGAGGAATCAATTCCATATTCCAGCGCTCCAATAGACGACCGTACATTGCCAGATTTGCATTTTGCTCTTTATAAAACGGTTGTAGTTTTTGATCACGTTACGAAAGTTGTGCATGTGATTCATAATGCACTAACGGATGATGGCGAAAGCGCTACGTGGAGTAAAGCATCCGATGAACTCGATAGCGTTGTAGATCTTCTGCAAAAAAATGCTGAGAACATACCCGTTGGCACAATCTCAATGGACTTGAGCTCGCCTCCGCCAAAACCGACAAAATCGAATATGTCTCGTGAAGCATTTGAATCTTCCGTACAAAAGTGCAAAGAATATATAGCAGCTGGGGATGCATTTCAAATAGTAATTTCGCAGCGGTTTGAGCATAGATCACTCGTTGATCCGTTTGAAATATATCGAGCGCTAAGAGTGGTGAATCCAAGCCCCTACATGATTTATTTACAGGCAGAAGGTTGTATACTTGCTGCATCAAGTCCAGAAATTCTCTGCAGGTGCAAGGACAATCAAGTTACAAACAGACCACTTGCTGGAACAAGAAGACGCGGTAAAACTCAAGAAGAAGACCTTGCACTTGAAAAAGAACTTCGAGGCGATGAAAAAGAAAAAGCAGAGCATGTCATGCTTGTAGATTTAGGGCGCAATGATTTGGGAACTGTCTGCATGCTTGGTAGTATTGAAATTCAGAGAGTAATGGATATTGAACGCTACAGCCATGTCATGCATTTAAGTTCCACTGTTGTAGGCGAACTTGATGCCGGTAAAGATTGCTGGGATGCTCTGGCAGCGACATTGCCAGTTGGAACGGTAAGTGGGGCACCAAAAATTCGCGCGATGCAAATTATTGATGAACTTGAACCCACACGCCGAGGTCCGTACGCAGGTGGTATTGGGATGATTGGCTTTGGCGGGGACATGGACATGGCGATCGCACTTCGTACCATGGTTATACCAACTGATATGAAGGATAAATCAGGGTGGAGAATAGATATTCAGGCGGGTGCAGGTATCGTTTTGGACTCAAAACCCGAATTAGAGTGGAAAGAAACGATTAATAAGGCCGCAGGGCTTGGTCGAGCGATTGAGTTGGCGCAATCAGCCTTTTCTTTGCAGGTGAGTGAGTAAACTACCCTGCTATGGCAGCGAAAGGAACGCTTCTTAAGCGAAAAAGACGGAACTGGCTATTCATCGCTTTAGCCCTATCCCCGCTGATTTTATTTTTCATTGCGACTCGCTCCTTTGTCCTCTCGCCCATTATTTCATCAGTTCTAAGTAACGCAATCGGAGCCCATGTAGTTGTTGGAAGTTCTACAATCGGGCTTTCGGGAAATCTATCACTTCGTGATGTCGTCTTAAAAGCAGATGGTGTTGATGGTCTTGCTTCGAATGTTATAACTTTGAAGGAAGTAGATGTTCAACTGGATTCGCTCATTCCTATGAGTAATGCGAACATTGAGCAGATCGATGTTACATCTGCAGTTATACGAATTGCAGAGTCTTCTGAAACTGCAGGAGAGTTTAATTTTTCACATCTGTTCTCTAAGGAGAGTGGCAAAGAAGAAGATGATGAGAAACCAGATGAATCTGCTGCTGGCTGGTTGTCGATACTCCCCGAATTATCGCTAGATGAAATAGTCATCGAGTCGGGTGTAATGTCAAACGGGAAGTGGACGTTGGATAATCAAAAGGAGTTTTCGATTGCATTTGTGCCAAATAAGAATGGTAATTTAGCATACGCAATTAAGGATAAAGAAGACATTAACGCCCCAGAGTTGTCACTGGAGTTTTCAGAGACAGAGTTTTATTTAAGAGTTGACGATGTCTCTTTCGCACATTCTCTTTTTGATTTGCTACCTCGGACTATTCGAGCTTGGCAAAATGAAACAAATTTAGGAGGTGGGCTAGACTCACTTGAAGTTAGTTGGTCTCAAGGTGAGGGGGTTGTGACGAAAGCAGCAATAAACAAGCTCCAATTTTCACTCCCGCAAGAGCATGGTTTGCCATGGACGCATTATAAAAAAGGGAAATTTGAAGAGATTCAAGGCAACGCTACACTTTATGTTCAGAGCGGTACGATCTTATACGATGGCAACTCACTTATACTTAAGGATATTCAAGGTGATTTGATTCCTCCCCACCAAGAGTCGCCCGTTGCCTTTCGTTCGAGTTTGAAAGTGTATGATTTGCCAAGTATTGGCACAAGCGGTGAT
>JACNLR010000159.1 GCA_014381385.1 Planctomycetota bacterium
CGCCAATGTCACCAGCGGCATTGCAAATGAAAGCGCTGCTCTAGTCTTTAGTTGTAATAAGCTTGTCGTAACACAGTGCTGCAAGCGCCGCGCCAACAATTGGGCCAACCCAATAACACCACTGGAGTGTCCAATCACCAACAACAAGTGCGGGACCAAACGAACGAGCTGGATTCATTGAAGCACCCGTGAGTGGTCCAAAGCAGAATATGTCAGCGGCTACAACGCCGCCGATTGCTAGTGCAGCTATACCTGCGTGCTGTTTATTCTTTGAATCAACAGCAACGCCCATGATTACCCACATTAAGAAAAATGCTGCTAGGCCTTCTAATACGAGGACTCGCCAAGCACTTACCATTTCAGGACCAGCAGCTCCACTGTATATGCCAAGCGTTTCGCCGATATGTGTGTTTGCGAAAGAGAACGCTGGAACCATTGTCGCTTTAAGTAACAAAGCAGCAGCGATACCGCCAAGAATTTGAAAGATGGAAAATCCGATTGCTTGCGAACAAGATTGTTTTCCACGCATCGCAAGCGCAATAGATACGGCGGGATTAAATTGTGCGCCGCTGACGTGCATCATCGCAGCGACCATGACTGCAAGAATAATGCCATGGGCAAGTGCAATAACAACGAGATTTTCGCCACTTGTTGCAATTATCGCACCTCCACCTACAAATGTAAGTGCAAATGTGCCTATAAACTCGGCAGAATACGTTCTAGTCATACGAATCGGTTCTTACGAAACGTCTAGGTACTTTGCAACGCTTTTAATGTCGTTCACAAGTTGGGGCGTTACGTGGAGCGAGAAAGATGCACCTTGTTCACAGCGGACTGTACGAGTTGCTCTTGGGCGATCAAACCAAACTCGTCCCGCGCGAATAGTGTATTTGATATCTTTTTGCTTTCGACGGCGCTGGAGCATCGAAAGATCTTTCTTCACCTGAGGTTGCATCCACATCAATCGCTCAATCGTTTTACGGGCTGCAGGGCGCGTAGGTGCTTTGACGATTGTGAACGTCAGGTCAGTATTTGGAAGGATTTTATCAGCTGTATTTTTTGCCATCTTGGACTCCATTTCGAGCACAGTAGTGTAACAATTTATGTCTATTTGGTAAAGCCCAACCCATAGACGAAACGCGTATCAAGGGGGTACAATTGTCCTTTAGGGGATTTAAATTGAGGTAGGTATAGATATTTCAGAACCAAAAACAGACAATAAAACCCTCCTATCGAATGTTTCTGTACGTTTTTGCGGCGACAGTGGTGATGGTATGCAATTGACGGGTTCGCACTTTACAGACGCCGTCGCGCTTGCTGGACACGATTTCTCAACAGCACCTGATTTTCCCGCGGAAATTCGTGCACCAAGGGGAACAACTTTTGGTGTTTCTGGTTACCAAGTGCAATTTTCCTCGAACGAGATTCATACTCCCGGTGACTTAGTCAATGCTATGGTTGCGATGAATCCAGCTGGATTCAAAACGAACCTTGAATACGTAGAGCCCGGCGGCATCGTTATTGTGAACGAGGATGAATTTAACAAAAGTAATTATAAGAAGTGTGGGTATGAAGAAGGCTACAACCCTCTTGACGATGAAGTTATAAATGCAAAATACAAAATTTGCCGCGTGCCTATGTCACGTCTTACGCGTGAGTCTCTTGTAAGCGAAGATTCGGACATCTCAATAAAAGATGTCGACCGATGCAGAAATATGTTTGCTCTTGGCATAATCTCATGGTTGTATTCACGTGAAATCGATTCCACAATCGAAAAATTACACTCCTATTTTGGCAACCTAAAAAATAAGCCAGAAATTGCTGAGCTTAATGAGAAGGCAATAAAAGCGGGATATTACTTTGGTGAGACTGCAGAGTTTTTTCCTTCCCAGTACGAGGTCGCGCCCGCTACATTGCAAGCAGGGGAGTATCGACGAATATCGGGCAACGAAGCAATTGTGCTCGGGCTTGCAACCGCTTCAACAAAAGCAGGTAAACCGCTCGTATACGCGAGTTACCCAATTACGCCAGCGTCGGAGGTTTTGCATGGTCTTGCTCGGTTGAAACAATTTGGCGTTCGTACGATGCAAGCAGAAGATGAAATTGCTGCGGTCATGATTGCAATCGGCGCATCTTTTGCTGGGCAAATCGGGGTGACTGGGACTTCAGGTCCGGGTCTAGCGTTGAAATCAGAAGCAATTGGACTTGCAGTTATGATGGAGTTGCCATTAATTGTGGTCAACGTGCAACGCGTAGGGCCAGCAACAGGCATGCCGACGAAGACTGAGCAATCGGACTTATTGCAGACCATGTTCGGTAGACCGGGTGAATGCCCAGTCATTGTTGTTGCAGCATCTAGCCCAGGCAATTGTTTCCAGATGGCAATTGAAGCGGTACGACTTTCTATAAGGGCTATGTGCCCAGTTATCTTCTTATCAGAAGGTGGGCTTGGTAATGCAGCAGAACCATGGCTCATTCCTGATATTTCAGAAATCCCAACTATCGAAGTAGTGCATCCTGAAGTTGCCGAAGAAGAATTTTTACCGTATAAACGCAACGAAGAAACTGGAGGAAGACCATGGGCAGTTCCGGGAACGCCCGGACTTGAGCACAGGGTAGGCGGTCTTGAAAAACAAGATGGTACAGGTGGTGTTTCGTACGACCATGAAAATCATGCACTGATGACAAAATATCGTGCTGAAAAAATAACAAAATTACAAGATGTCATCCCTGACCTTGTAGTTGAGGGTGAAGGCGACACTTTAATTCTTGGTTGGGGCGGGACTCGGGGAAGTATTTTGACAGCAGCAACTCTATTGGAAGAGCGCGGCATTGCCGTTGCTACCGCACACTTGCACTACATTAATCCGTTTCCAAAGAATCTTGGAGACGTATTGAAACAATATAAAACAGTCATCATGCCTGAGATGAACACAGGGCAACTTCGAATGCTTCTGCGGAGCCAGTTTTTAGTCGACATTCAAGGTATTCAAAACCTCTGCGGGCGTTCGTTCTTTGTGGAGGAACTTGCCGATTGCATAGAGACGATTGTGAAGGGAGGTGCTACATGACAGCTGACGTAGCACTACCGACCTATAAACCAAAGGACTTTGCAAGCGACCAAGATGTTCGTTGGTGCCCGGGTTGTGGCGACTACGCAGTCTTGACGGCTATGAAGAAAATGGCCGCAAACCTTGGCGTCAAAAGGGAAGACTTTGTCTTTGTATCTGGTATTGGTTGTGCGGCGCGTTTTCCATATTACATGAACACATACG
>JACNLR010000230.1 GCA_014381385.1 Planctomycetota bacterium
AATAGAACGTTTTCGCAACTGTCGCTGCACAACCCGACTAGTGCGCCGATAACCGTGATTTTACATTTGCCAAAAGGTCACGCTCACGTGCAACGTCGCGTGTAACGGGCACCCAAAATGTTGCAGGCACTTGTTCCCAGGGTTGTTCTGCTGGCAATATTGTGGTTTTTGATTCTTGTCTTAGCGACCACGTTCCTCGTCGAACGCCTTGCGTATATATACGGTCGACGTACACCCACACCCTCAGTTCCATTGGACCTTCGTATGTTGTTAAATCTATCCCTGTAGAAGAAAGTAAATCGGGTCCTCGAAGTTCATTGGTTGCGTTGCCGGGTTGTACAACACCGCTTGGTAGCGGAACAAATTCAAACCGTGCTGTTCTTCGCTGTTGGGCAAGTGTGTTTTCAAGACCTTGCCTTGCAGTTGATGGGTGCGGTTTCCAAGGTTCTAAAAAACTTCCAGCGACAGCGGGGTCGGTTGTAATGATGCCGCCTCTTCGGTCAACAAGCACAGGGTGCATCCCGTCCGCATTTGCTGTCGCAATCGCAGCGTCAAAAACCTGTGCATACTCTTTCGAATCAAGCGTAACAACTTCGGGGCCAATAACTTTACTTGAACAGCTCGCTACCAACAAAAATCCTAGACATGTCGTTTGTAGAATATATTTCACTCGCGCATTCTACACATAAAAAAACACCCCGACATAGTTGGGGTGCTTTTTGAATAGTAGATGGGAATAACTTACCGAACTACGGGGTATACAGACAAAGAAGAGGGTTGGTCAAGCAAGCGAGCGTCTCGCCAATCTGCTTCGATCATTCTTCTATTCTGATTATTTACATTTGCAATGCCTGCTGTAAACTCGCTATGTGAATCTGCTAGAGTTTTCATTTCGGGTGTTACATCTTCTAAAATTGCTTCTGCAGAATATTGCAAATTAAAAAACGCTTCATCCAATCCCGCAATGGTGGTTTTTACATACTCTTCTGTTTCTGGTTTATAGCGACCAAACAGATTGTAGTATTGCCCTTTGCGCTCTTTGGCTAAGCGAATCTTCATTCCAGACAATTCGGCCTGATAGGGGGCAGGCAATTTTGTAACCTGCCACGCGGTTGATTTAACAGATACCCAATTTTTGGGTAGATAGTCTGGATTGCCCAACTTTGTTCTTCGTTGGCACGCAACCATGAAGCACGTGCAAACCAAGAGTGCTATCAAGATTGGTTTTTTCATTGTAAATACTCAGCAATCTCTGAAGCAAGCTCAGCATTCTTCAATAGCCCAAGTGTTCTTGGACCAAGAGGGATGCTATACGTCACCGCGCCCACGACAGTATTGAAATCAACATTGATAAGTTGCACATTTATATACACCTTGTCAATAGCCACTGAATAGGTGCTTGTAAGTACCGCACCT
Organism: Planctomycetota bacterium; assembly: GCA_014381385.1. Taxonomy (GTDB): domain Bacteria; phylum Planctomycetota; class Phycisphaerae; order Phycisphaerales; family SM1A02. The sequence continues at coordinate 1,417 of JACNLR010000230.1, forward strand.
GCATTGTAGTCCGTTGCAAGATCACGCACATTACGGGAAAGCAAAAACTCACCTTCTTGTGGAATGATTGGAGTTGAACTCTGACGCAATGTCATTTTCACCAAATCGTTTTGCCAGTGCTGAACTAACGCAGTCGCAAGCTGTTCAGACATAATACGCCCAAAATTTGTCGTCTCGGCGTAGTTGTTTAAATCCACTGTTGTTGAATACAACACTGACCGGTCTTTGTTAAACACTTCCATTTCGCCAGCTGGAGGGTGTGCGGTTGCAAGTAAGTGGCTTACTGCGTTGTACGAAGTTTTTTCATAATTCGCATCGTAACAAGGGAGGGTCGTACATCCGGAATCGAGTTCCAAAATGTGTTCTTGTGCATCGCGATCATTATTCACTTTCCAGTTTGCCGCACTCTTCTTGCCTTGTTCCCAGTGGTTACCCGAGTGGTGATTCCACTGTTCACAACCAAGGAGTGTTGCGCCAAGCAAGGTTGCTCCAATTAGTACTACTCTTTTATACATTGTTATTTCCTAATTCTTGCAGAGGATTATTCGGATTCCAGTGAAAAACGGCGACCTGGAAGGGCGTGCCTGTCTTTGTCAATATTGATTGTGTGAGCGCGAGTAATAATTTCATCTTCACGATTCCATGCGCGCTCTTCTTCTTGGCGAGTTACCGTCAATTGTCGATCATTTTCTTCGGCTTCCATTCGACGGTCTCTGTCTTGCTCAGCGCGATCGAGTGCTAACTCGTAAAGTTCCTCGTACTTCGCACGAAAATCTTCTGCGATTGAATAAAACTCATCTGCTGGAATTGAGCAAAGCATCCAACACTTGTAAGATTGCCACTCATCTCGACCGTTAGCAAATGGACGCGATAGACCATCATGGCCATCGTGGACGTGCCATTTTTCAAAATACACTTCCTCTTCTGAAAGGTACGCGGCAAGCGATGGCATCATCGAATCAACATTAATGTTTGCAATGTTCAAATCACGGTTCAATGGTTTTAGACCAGATGAAATGTAATCCGCTGTTCTGTTTGATTGTGTAACAGCATGGACAATAGTTGCGCAACCCGCGCACTCTGCAACTGGTTTATGGCAATCACCACAACCTTTTTTACTGCCAACTGTGACAACTTTAATTTTAGAAGAATCACAATGACCAGAACCATGCGAACATGTATCGTTGCAGACTATGGTCTCTGTTCTATATACAGGAATAACTGTGCCACAAGAAATACATGTTCCCGACTCTATGTTGTCAACCATGAGATTGCTAGCGTTACCCATGTTACGAGGTGCTAATCGCTGGCGCATTTGGTCAAAAACATCTTCACGTGCGCTTTGAACAGCATCGCGTTCATCCATCACGGTATAGCCGGTTCGTTTGTTAGGAGTTCGATGCGAATTACGATGTGAATCGTACCGAGGTGAGTCTGGAGTACGACTTCGACCAACAAAATAGATGCGGTCTTCTGATTGTGGACTGACACCCTTCACCCAATCGGGTGCATTCTCGTTGAACATTGGTCGTGGAACCAGCTGTTGAGTTTCGTGGGTTCGCCAATTTGAGCCGCAACCGACAGTGACGAGTAACAAACAGCAAGCTGCTGTCTTAGATAAGAACTGAATAAACATGAATTGTCTCTCCTAAAGATTGTGTAATTACGCGAAAAAGCAATGTTATCACAGAATTGTGATGTGAAGGGCAGGGGCAGAAGGAAAAAATGTAATAAATATCAATAGTGCTTAAATGTTGATTATTAGCTAAATAAATGAGGTTTATTCGCGCGACCTCTTCGGCGCGCTTGTTGACAAGACCTAGTCCAATAAGCGCTT
>JACNLR010000206.1 GCA_014381385.1 Planctomycetota bacterium
CATCTTGCTTTGTGGCGTACTCTTAGAATTGACACAGAAGAGGGATCAACGACGTACCTCCTCGAAGGGGGTTTTGCACACGTTGACGGTGTAGGTCTTTCGCTTGTAACTGAGGGCGCAATGCTCGCCGAAGAACTTGACCTCGAAGAAGCAAGAGCTGAACTTGCGCAAGCCAACGCGCGCGTTTCATCAGATGGAAAAGATCAAGCAGCGGTAGAACGAGCACAAAAAATTGCAATAGCAAAAGTGGCGCTAGCAAGCAAATGACCACTGATTCGGGACGCCCAGACAACAAGCAGTCAGTTGAAACGCCCTGCGCCACTCTGCCGCTTGAACAACGAGTCGAAGCACTGCTGTTTGCGAGCGAGAGATCTCTCTCAGAAACTAAAATGAAAACCGTGCTCGGTATTGATTGTGAAGATGCTACTAAGCAGATTACAAAAGCAATTGAATCTCTGAACGAATCGTACGACGACTCAAATCGAGCCTTTCGTGTCGAACGGATTGCTGGTGGATACCGTGTCATGACGCGCGAAGAACTTGCACCACTCGTATCACGCCTGCACGCAGAACGGCAACAACAAAAATTATCACAAGCTGCTTTGGAAACACTTTCAATCCTTGCGTACAGACAGCCTGTCATGCGTGCAGAAATTGAAGTAATTCGTGGAGTTGCTTGCGGCGAAGTGCTTCGAGGCCTTCTGGAACGACGCCTCGTAAAAATCGTTGGGCGAGCTGAAGAACTCGGCAGACCGATGCTGTATGGCACAACGAAGGATTTTTTGAACATTTTTGGACTTGCAAGTTTAAAAGATTTACCTGAAGTACAGGGACTAGAACGTCAACCCTCTTGGGCACCTAAAAAAGCGCCTGAAGAAGGAACCGATTCGGTTGATGTTGCCAAGCAAATAGCTGAATAAAATCGCTTTCTAACGTACCATTCTAGGTATGGCGGAGCTACCTACGGCGAAGAAAAAAACTTCGATGCATCCATTAATCGTATTTGTAGTGCTATTACTACTCATTGCGCCTTCTGCATTTATTCAAGGTAAGAATTTGCCCATGTGGTTACTTGGCACGATGATCATGATGGTCGTCATCACATTTGTTTGGTCAAAGCTAGCTCTTTGGAGTTTGCGAGTAACGCGTATCATTTCTTCGCCTGCAAAATACGGTGAGCCTTACGTTATCCGATACGAGGTGCAAAATACATCAAAATGGTTTACGGGTTTTAGTTTATGGATTGATGAGCAAACGGAAGATGCAACATGGCAAAATTGTTTCCGAAAATCGCGTGGTTGGATTATGGAGGTTGGCGCAGGAGAAACAGTACACGGTGAAGCATTCTTTTGGCCAACGCGCAGGGGAGAGGTAACATTCACACGAATTTGCATTACAACAAGTTTCCCGTTTGGAATTATTCGTTCAAATAAAGTAGTGCACCAAAAATCTACGGTACTTGTGCACCCTAAAGTCTTGAAGTTGCGTCCAGATATACTACAGTCGATCAATTCAAGTGAACCATATGGGCAACACAGCGGTCGCCATGGTCAAGGGGGAGATGATTATTGTGGCTTACGTGAGTTTGCCAGTGGCGATCGGCTTGGCGATATAGCGTGGAAGGTTTCTGCAAGAAGGGGTGAACTTGTTTGTGTGCAGCGGTCTCGACCCTCGCTTTCAAGGATACGAGTTATCCTTGATTTGACAACTCCAACAAAATTATTGCATTGCGACAAAGACGCTCGTTTATTAGAAGAGGATGCAATAGCACTTTGCGCTTCTTTGCTTGTGGAAGCGGTGCTACAAGAACAAGAAGTTGGGCTTACCATTCTTGGATTTCCATCGCTTGAAGATTCTGGAATGCAAAGTGGCAAGCGTCAACTAAATCGATTGTTTGCGTCGCTTTCTAGGATAGACCTTGACGCTAGCAGAGATCTAATGCGGATAGAGACGGCGACAAACAGGAAGAAAATTGGATTAGTTGTAATACGCCCCGATAGTGCATGGTCACATCATACTTCCCGTGACGTGAAATGCTTCTCTGGTACCCAACTTGCAGAGTTGCAGTCTAGAGTGCAGCGGAGTGAATCGGCATGAAGGTATTACGGTCATATAGAGCAATGCGGTTTGCGCTTGTGTTAAGTGCAATTCTTGCACAGTGCATAGCCCTTGGAAACGTTGCACTCCTCGTTGTTGCTGGAACACTCGCTTCTTTAAGTTGGGCTGTTACGGAAGGCCATCGCAAGAAATCCGTACCGCCTTGGGTTGCGAGATTATTGGTGCTTGCAGTATTTTTGTTCTCAGTTTTTGATGCGATTGGACCTGTCGATCGATTGCCTCTTATTCTTGGTCAATTTGTTGTTTGGCTTACGATTATTAAAATGTACGGTAAGCGAACTGTTGAGCATGAAGCTCAACTTCTTTTACTTAGTGTATTGCTTATGACGGTTGGTGCACTTTATGCTACGGGTTTTCTGTTTGGGTTATTGCTTATTGCATGGTCTGGCTTTGGCGCATGGGTTCTATTGTTGTACCAACTTCGCAGCGGCTTGGAAACATGCCAAGAAGAACGTCGCTTTGTAATTCCAGCAAAAAAACAACAACTGACTTTGCAGCCAGTTGTGGGGTCAAGTCCAAATAGAGTGTTTCGGAAAAATGCGATTGTATTTCTACTTCTTGGTCTCACAGGATCGATAGCCCTGTTCCTCGTTACGCCAAGGGAAGCGCTTGAAAGTATTCCAGAATCAATGATTGCAAGAGATAGTGGTCTTGAGCGAATTGCATTACGACCCGACAGAGATATTCTGCAAAGCACTCGGCAGGTTATGACGGTTTCGCTTGAAGATATTTTTGGCAATAGGGTGCATATGCCCAATGGATTGCGGCTACGCGGGAAAGTTCTTGATGCCTATTTAGGTAACGGAGTTTGGGAAGCGCATATGCAAATGAAATCAACTCTTGTTACATCCGCAACTGAAATGACACCATTGACACTATCGCAAAGCAATCGACCAACACTCTTGATGGATGTAGAAATGCAACAACCAGTTGCGAGAATTTACTCGTTATATAGACCAGTTGCAATCAAAACCGATCCTCCATCACGAATTGCGATTGATATGGTCAATGCAACAATGGGACTTGGCATTGGATCAAATCCCCTTAGAAAGTACCAAGTAGAAGTTGATTACGAAAAAGAAGTAACATCACCCTTTAAAACTAAACGTTACAGTTATACAAACGAAAATGTTCACGCACTTGCCCTGCAACTCTGCGCGGACGCAGGAGTGGATGTTGAAGATATTCCAACGAATCCAACTGCAAATGCCCAAGCAGCAAAAGCATTTGAGTACTATCTTCGCTCAGATGAGTTTACCTATGCGACTGATGGCTCGACGTTAACTATTGCTCAGAGAGCAGCGCTTGAATCGGATGATGACCCTGTCGCGACATTTTTGTTTACGAATAAAAGCGGCCATTGTGAATTCTTTGCAGCGGCGATGGTTGCCATGTGCGATACCATTTCACTACCTGCACGAATTGTGACAGGATTTTATGTTGACCGTTGGAACGATATGACAAATAAGTACATAGTTCTTGAACGAGACGCGCACGCATGGGTAGAAGTAGAGACTGATCCAATGGCTTGGGTTGCCTTCGACCCAACACCTTCTTCACTCGGTTCACCTACGCAACAGTTGGGTATGTCCATTGTTGAGCGGGTTGTGTATGCGTGGCAGCAATGGGAGATGGCGTGGACAACCAATGTTATTGGGTACGATGCGCTTGCCCAAGGGAAATTGCTAGAATACATGAATCCATATTGGCAGAAATACGGTTCTACATTGTCGGAATATTTGCGGGGTACCTATGCATGGACTGCGGGTGTATTGGGTGTTGGTAACCCTGGAAAACTGTGGGCGCAACTGATCGTTGTCTTGTTACTACTTGCTGGTTTTTTGGCGGCTTTTTTGCGTTTTCAGTTACGAAAAACAGCAACGTTGTTATCGCTTTCTTCAGCCATGCAGGAACAGATCCCGATTGCGAGCGTTGTGTTTTATGCAAAATTGCAGCGAGCACTTGCGAGGCAAGGATTTGTTCGACCAATATTTTTACCAGCAAAAGCATGGATTGCATCTTTAACCTTAGATAAAGAATCTGCAGAACTGGCAACCTCATTAACTGAGACGTACTACAAAATACGATTTGGCAGATACAAACCCAGTCGAAGCGAGCGGGCTGAACTTCTACAATCTGTGACTCAATTTGAACGGTTATTGCAGAAAGGTGACCTATGAACGACTGGCTACCAATGGATGAACAACAATCTGCCATTCAGATTAAGGAAATCATTACATTGCTCGGCGTAGATGCTAAGAGAATCGTCGATGTTGGCTGCGGTGATGGAAGGATTCTTGTTCCCCTAGCAGTTGCGGGGCATGAAGTCATAGGTATCGATGTAGATGCAGATGCAATAAGTGCTTGCGCACACAGGTGTGCCCAAACGGAACTCGATGCTACACTGCTAGATGGGAACTTGTTTGATTTGTTACCGCTGCCAGACCCAGTTGATGCGATTGTTTGTTGCGGACAAACGTTTATGCTTTTGCACGATGTGGACGAAGCCGTTTGCGCGTTGAATTTGTTTAGAGAATCACTTTGCAAAGGTGGCGTAGTCATTTTAGATGACATTCCCGGTGATTTATGGCCAGAAGTTGCGCAAGGGCGTTGGGCAATCGGCGCTAACGAAGAGGAGTCTTTGCAAATGGTTTGGTCGCACAACGACGCTGTGTTTGCAATTCGCAGCGGCGAGGAAGTGGATACAGATTCATGGGAATTGCGAGATGGTGACCAACAAGTACGGCTCTGGACGATGGGTGCGATGCGAATGGCTGCAAAACTAGCGGGCTTATCGGCACCAATTGTGCCGGTTACAGGGGCAATTCTGGTCATGCGGGCAGATTAAACCGTCAAACGCCACCTTTTTGTGTAGGTTCTTGTGTACGGTGATTCTGGAGACGATGGAGGTAATTCTTCAACCCTTTTACACGGAGATTTGATTTATGCCAGCACATCGCTCACGAACAACTGGATGGCGTCGTTGCCTTCAACAACTTGTTGACCATAAGGGATCACTGCAAGTTGCACTCGCGCCACACGGTCCAACTGGAAGTGATTTTATCTGGAGAGCAAAGTTAATATCGCTCAGTGATAATGAAATTCTGGTGGAAATGCCAACCGCCGCAGGCGAACCACTGCCGCTTCAGGAGGGGGTGTTGCTGCGTGGAATAATTGCGATTGGTCAAAACCGTTGGATGTTCAGGACGAAGTGCCTTGGAAGTATTGGTACAACATCCAATAACCGTGATGGCGTTGGGCTACGTTTACAAATGCCAACGTCAGTCGAGCGTTGCCAGCGCCGTAGAGATTATCGTATTTCAACGGATTCGCTTTCTTTACCAGAATTATCCGTTTGGCCGCTACTTAATCCAAAATCCGTCGTATTGCCTGAGCGAATGTGTCAGTTGCGTATTGAGCGACACCTAGAATGCGATTCGCAATCTGATAAGTTGGAGCAAAAACAAGTGATGCCAGATATTGGCCCTGCATTTCATGCGACGTTAGTAAACATTGGCGGAGGTGGTGTTGGGTTGCAAGTGCCAACGAACGAGGCGAGTGGATTGGGAAGGCATCGTTTGCACTGGCTTCGCCTTCCACTACCGGGATCCGATGCGCCACCATTATGCGTTACTACTAAGTTGATGCATTGGCACCTTGAAGCTGGAAATACAACCTATTTGGGCATGATGTTTGATTTCTCCTTCAACCCATCCCATAAGCGATTCGTGACACAACAAATCACACGTGTTGTTGCCATTCAACAGCGCGAACAACTCCAAGCCGCGTAAGTTTGACAGTCATTATGTAAGCGGAAACGCAGGCGACTTGAGTAGTGACTTGAGGATATAGGTCTTTACTTCAGACTCTTCAAGTTCTGCGATGGGGTCGGATTCTGCAACGATCCCGCAACCGGTGCTATACTTCATATTGCCATTAAAACTCGCAGGGTCTTGGGAGCCGGAAAAGAGGGCGGTGCGTATACCTACATTGAGCATAGAAGAGTTACCAAGGATTCCGATTGCACCGCAATAAGGACCTCGTGGAGAATTTTCAAGTTCTTCAATTATTTGCATTGCTCGAATTTTCGGAACACCAGTAATGGAACCCGCAGGAAATGTTGCCTCAAGCACATCGCACATCGTCGCGCCTTCGCGAAGTTTTCCTCGCACTTCACCAACACACTGCCAAACAGTAGGGTGTTTTTCAATGGACCTTGCATGACGAACGTCGATGCTCCCGAAGGAACAAATACGCCCTAAGTCATTTCGCATCAAGTCAACAATCATATGCAACTCAGCCGCGTCCTTGTCCGATTGCAGGAGTAACTCAGGTGCGTCTTGCTCAGGTCGCGTGCCTTTCATGGGTCTCGTTATTATCTCGCCCGTCTGCGCATTTACTTGTAAAAACAATTCTGGGCTCATTGAAAGTAAAAACCTACCCTCGTCTGGAAACTCGATCCAAGCGCCAAACCAACCGCCTTGATTTCCTAACATTGAAAGCGCTGCTCCCCGAATATTACCTTCAACGTTTGCAGTAAACCTTCGCGTGATGTTTGCTTGGAATATGTCGCCAGCGTGAATGTATTCAATTGCGCTCTTGACGGCGTTGGTAAACGAAGCATCACCATTCTCATCTATCAAAGGAGAACAAATGAAATCGGCTGATTCTTTTGGAACAACATGAGGAGCTTCAAGACCACCAATAGACCACCATGCATCGTTTTTTGCGTCATGCACAAGTGCTTTGTCACACCAAACAAGGTCAACCAACGGCCAGTCCTGTTTCGGCAAGGCTGCGATAGTAGGTTCAATTGCAAGCCCAAGTTCATACCCGAGATATCCAATCCAGTTCGGCAATAATGTTGTACCCGTGTTTTCCTGCATTCGCGATCGTAGTTTTTCCATTGCATCCGTTCCACGAAGAGAAAGCCGCTCTCCTGTAGCAGGTGCGATGATGGACCATCTTGACCATTTTGCATGCTTTCCGTTTCCTATGAGTGCAACAATTGGTTGCTCTTGCGTCCACGAAGCGGCGACTTGTGCAGGCGTTGCTTGAAGGTGTGGGAGTGGTTTTGCATTAGATGGGAGCATGGTACCTACGCAGTGTACTGGTCGAGTATAATGCGCGTTCTGAGCAATAAATACGGAGATACTGATGCCAGCAGCAACCGCTAAAAGAAAATCAAATATTCGCAGCAAAAAAATGACCTATTGCTGGGGTGCAACCAAAACAGAGGGCGATGCCACGCAAAAGGAATTACTTGGCGGAAAAGGCGCTAACCTTGCTGAAATGACGACAATTGGGTTGCCAGTTCCTCCCGGATTCACAATTCCAACCACGATGTGCGCAGCATATTATGACGAGGGTGGAAAAATGCCCAGAGGGCTCGACAAGGAAACCACCAAAGCAATCGGTCGGGTAGAACGAGAAACAGGCAAAAAGTTCGGCTCCAAAACAGACCCACTTCTTGTTTCGGTTCGCTCTGGTGCTGCGGTTTCGATGCCCGGCATGATGGACACTGTTTTGAATCTTGGTCTAACGGATGAGGCAGTTGAAGGCATGATTGCTTTAACGGGAAATGCTCGATTTGGTTGGGACGCATACCGACGCCTCATCAATATGTTTGGTGATGTTGTGATGGGCATGGAGCACGAAGACTTTGAACACGAGTTTATTATCGTGAAGAAAAAATATGGCGTAGTGCTCGACACGGAACTCTCTGCAGAGGGTCTTAAAGAAGTTTGCAAACGATACAAGAAAGTATATAAAAAACATGTAGGAAGCGACTTTCCACAAGATCCTTATACACAATTACTGCTTTCGATTGAAGCGGTTTTTAAATCATGGAACACACACCGAGCGAAAAGTTACCGTCAAATAAATGATATAGTTGGTCTGGAAGGCACTGCGGTAAATGTGCAAGCGATGGTTTTTGGAAACATGGGTACAGACTCCGGAACCGGCGTTGCTTTTACTCGGAATCCTTCGACGGGCGAAGATACCTTTTTCGGTGAATTTTTGATTGATGCGCAGGGCGAAGATGTTGTTGCGGGAATCCGTACACCAAAACCAGTTTCGCAGATGAAAAGATGGAACGACAAAATTTACAAAGAACTTCTTCAAAACAAAAAGATACTTGAAAAACATTATCGTGATATTCAAGATATTGAATTCACGATTGAACGGGGTAAACTTTGGATGTTGCAAACGCGCAGTGGCAAACGAACAGCTGCTGCTGCAGTAAAAATTGCAGTTGATATGGTAAAGAGTCGCCTCATTAAAAAAGATGAAGCACTGCTTAGGATTCCTGCGGGAGATCTTGTGCAACTTCTATTGCCAAGTTTTACGACAAAAAGCAAGTTGAAAGTAAAAACCTTAGCGAAAGGTTTGCCAGCTTCACCCGGCGCTTCAACTGGTTCGCTCGCTTTTACAGCTGAAGATGCAGTTGTACGTGCAGAGGCAGGTGAAGATGTCTTGCTTGTGCGAAAAGAAACCTCCCCAGAAGATATCGATGGTATGCATCACGCAGTGGGCATTCTGACTTCAACAGGCGGCATGACGAGTCACGCAGCAGTAGTTGCACGTGGTTGGGGTAAGTGTTGTGTTGCTGGAGTTTCCTCCCTTCACATTGATGCTAAGCGAAAAACTGTTTCCATCGACGGTATAAAATATGGCGAAAAAGATGTTCTTTCCATCGATGGTGGAACTGGTGAGGTGATGCTTGGTGCAGTGGAGCGACACGAACCAAAATTGAGCGGAGACTTTGAAACAATAATGCGTTGGGCAGATCAACGCAGACGCATGAATGTTCGCACGAATGCTGATTCTCCTGCAGATGCAAAGCGCGCACGTTCTTTTGGTGCTGAGGGGATTGGACTAACTAGAACAGAGCACATGTTCTTTGAAGGAGACCGGATTCTCGCAATGCGGCAGATGATTCTCGCTCAAACACGTGAAGCTCGCGTCGAAGCGCTTGACCGACTTATGCCGTACCAATGCGATGATTTTATTGGTATTTTTAAAGCAATGAAGGGGTTCCCAGTTACAGTTCGTTTGCTCGACCCACCGTTACATGAGTTTTTGCCCCACGACAATGCTGGGCAAAGAGAAGTAGCAGCAGCTCTTGGAGTGAAACTTACCCATGTTCGCCGGCGGGTAGAACAACTACATGAATTTAATCCTATGCTCGGGCACCGTGGGTGCAGGCTTGCTGTGACGTATCCAGAAATTCTTGTGATGCAAGTTACGGCAATCGTACAAGCAGTTATTGCTTGTAAGAAAAAACGTATTGATGCAAAACCTGAAATCATGATTCCACTCGTCGGAATGCGCGAAGAACTTGAACACCTACGTGCGTTGGCAGCCTCAACAATTAAAAGTGTTGTTAAGAAGGAACGCTACAAAGGTACGTTGCAAATTCCTATTGGTACGATGATTGAAATTCCTCGTGCTGCTATTGTTGCTGATGAAATTGCAGCATCTGCAGATTTTTTTAGTTTTGGCACGAACGACTTGACGCAGTTAACCTATGGCTTCAGTCGAGATGACATTAACTCTTTCTTACCCCATTACCTTGATGGTGGAATTCTCCAGAGAGATCCATTCCAAACAATTGACTTTGCTGGCGTTGGGAAATTAATTGAGATGGGTGTTCGTGGTGGCAGGCGAGTGAAGCCAGCATTGAAAATTGGTATTTGTGGCGAGCACGGCGGAGATCCAAAATCTGTTGAATTCTGTCACGGAGTTGGTCTAAATTACGTAAGTTGTTCGCCCTTTAGGGTTCCAACGGCAAGGCTAGCAGCAGCACAAGCAGCAATTAAGGACGACTAAGATTGTCATCGATCTTCAAAAAAATACTTGATGGCGAAATTCCATGCCACCGTGTGTACGAAGACGATCATGTTCTTGCATTTTTAGATGTTGCACCATTGAGCAGAGGACACACTCTTGTGATTCCAAAGCAAGTTGCGTCAAGCCTTCATGAACTTACTGAAGAAAGCGGAGCAGCACTTGGAAGTGCGCTTGTAAAAGTTTCAAATGCAATCGTAAAGGCAACCGGCGCGACCGACTATAACATCCTGCAAAACAACGGAAAAATTGCAGGTCAAGCAGTGTTTCATGTGCACTTTCACATCATTCCCAAATACGATGAAGGCGATGGGCTAGGGCTCATCTGGAATTCGAGTACGGTTTCCGATGGAGAAATACTAGCCAAAGAAATTCAACAAGCCCTCTGAATTGGAACCACAAAACGTTCTTCACCGTATCATGGTCATATGGTGGATGACGCAAATGTTACCCTTGATGAAAGCGATGGCGGCTTTGATCCAAACGCAGTTACGCATGACAGCGATGGCTCTGGTAAGGGTTGGCTAGATTCCAACGTTACACCAAAAACAGATGAATGGATTGGGCAGACTATTGGTCAATTTGAGATTATTCAAATTATTGGTACCGGTGGCATGGGGAATGTGTACGAAGCGAAGCAATCTCATCCACACAGATCTGTCGCTCTTAAAATAGTGAAATCTGCGGCAGCATCACCAGCAACTTTGCAGCGATTTGAGATGGAAAGCGAAATGCTCGCACGATTACAGCATCCAGGCATAGCGCAAGTGTACGACTCTGGGCATCAAATTCAGGGCGAAGCCTTACTGCCTTACTTTGCTATGGAGTACGTACCGGGTAGCAAGTCAATTACGGACTATTCTGAAGATGAAAAACTTACTCGAGAGCAACGACTAGAGTTGTTTCTTCTCGTATGTGATGCGGTGCAGTATGGACATGGTCGTGGCGTGATACATCGCGATTTAAAACCCTCCAACATTCTGATAACGAACTCATGCAGACCAAAAGTGATTGACTTTGGTGTTGCGTTGATGTCAGGTGGCGATGAAATAGAAAAAACGATTACCGTCGCTGGGCGCTTCGTTGGCACATTACAGTGGTCTAGCCCAGAACAGTGTGGTGATGACCCACACGATGTTGACGTTCGAACAGACGTTTATTCACTTGGCGTGGTTCTCTACCAATTGATGCTCGGTGCGTTGCCCTACTCACTCAAGGGTATTCCTCTTTTTAGAGCACCTGTCGTAGTACGTGAAACCATGCCGATTTCACCAAAGAGCATCGACCCGACAATCGAACCAGAGATAGGGCAAATCCTTGCAAAAGCACTCGCCAAAGAAAGGGACTCTAGATACGAATCGGTTGCAGCTCTAGGAACAGATGTTCGTCGCTTTTTAGGCAATCAACCTATTTTTGCAAAGCCACCTACAAGAATGCACCGACTTCGTTTGTATGCAAGACGGAACCAATTGAAATTCCGAGCAGCATTAGTCGTGTTTTTAGCTGTGATGTTGGGATTGACAGGTTTGATTTGGGGATACATTGAATCGGAATCGAGCCAAAAGAATATGCGTGAAGCATTGTCTATTGAAAAGAAAGCAAGAGAAGATGCACAGGAAATTGCATACATAGCTACGATTGGAACGGCACAAGCAGCAATCGCGAATGCTTCGTGGGGCATGGCAAGGCATCATCTTATTGGCACAGACCGCAAACAACGTGGTTGGGAGTGGCATTATTTGTTGGGCTTAGTAGACCAATCTTTGCGTACTTGGCTTATTGGTGATCATCCAACTGGTCTGGCAACTTCACCAAGTGGAGACCAATTTGCTGTTTCGTTTGATCGCCTGCGAGTTGCTTTGATTGATGAAAACAGGGACGTTTCAAGAGATTTGTTCTTGCCATCAAAAGTCACGTCAATGGATTTTTCGAACGATGGTAGTTTCTTATACCTTGGGATGTCTAGCGGACAAATCGCAATTTTTAATCTTGAGGAAAGCACGCGCCTTCTTATTAATGATTCGGATTCCTCAACTACCGCGATTGCAGCGGCATCGGATGGTCTGTTTGTTACAGGTCATACGGATGGTTCAATTGTAGTTTGGAACAACGATGGATCGCGAGTCAGGGAACTTGAAAGCGATAGTGGTATGGTGCTTTCTTTAGATTTCGACAATCTAAATAAATTTTTAGCAGCTGGCACTGTCGATGGCACCGTACAAGTCTGGAGAAACGAAGGCGTCGAGTTAGTGAACAGGATGTACGAGCACCGCGGTTCTCTCCACGCAGTACTCTTCCTTGAGGACGGCACTTTAGTCACAAGCGGTAGCGACGATTCTATATTGTTTTGGGATCGGTTCTTTACAACGAAAAAAGCGACAATCCGCCCTACGCATGGCGGTGTTCTAGGAATTGCACAAGCTGGAAATACGATTGCCTCGGTTGGTGAAGATGATGTTGTACGTATATGGAGTATTGAAGATTACTCGTTGATCGATTCATTGCGCGGACACGATGAAACAGTGTGGGCAATTGGTTCTTTAGAAGAAGAGCGATTTGTCAGTGTGGGTCGAGACGGAGCGCTGCGTTGGTGGAGCGCGTCATCTTCAATCCCGACTGCTTTAATGGTCTCTGGTACCTTTCCAGCCTCAGACATTGCCTTTGTTTGGAATGAGTCGCTTGTAGCCGTTTCAGAATTTAACTCTGGTGTGCAAGTAATAGACGTTGCAAGTGGCACGTATGAAACGATTCCATCTGAAATCGATCATGAACTTTCTTTTGTTAAATTCGTTCCAACAACATCTCTTGTGGTGACAGGTGATATTGAAGGGGATGTACGCCTGTGGGATATCGACCAACTGAAACAGCGAGAGTTACTTGGTAATTGTGGTGGCCAAATATCTGCGCTTGCGGTTTCGCGCTTTGGGAAATCAGTTGTTAGCGGAACGTTTAAGGGAGACGTTTGTGTATGGAATACACGGAAGTTGAAGCAAACGATGCATACGAAATTTGAAAACTCGATTGTTGTTGCTGTTTCCTTTGGTGCTAACGATAAAACAATTTTCGTTTCAACAAGCGGTGGCAAAATTATTGCGCTTGATGCTGAATCCGGAAGAGAGTTATGGAGGGGGGACAGTACAAGCGGGGATGTTGTAGCATTCGATTATGTGCATTCAAGGGGTGCTGTGTTAACTGCAACATCCAATTACAATGTGGAACTCTTAGATGCAACGACAGGGGAAGTATTAGAATCAGTTCAGGCTACTGGCAGTGCTTTGTGGGACATCGTTATTTTCCCAAACGGTAAACGATTTGCAACAGCACTCGCAGATGGCACCGTAGGCATTTGGGATCTAGAACGGTTTAGTTTAATCGCGTCCTTTCCCGCAAGTGAGTCTATTGAATGTATCGATGTTTCAAGTGATGGTCATCGACTCGCAATCGGTGGTGGAAATGCTACGATTCAACTTATGGATGGCATGTCTCGTGGTGCTAGATTGACGAACACAAACGAATGATACCTACTTCTTATATGAGAGATTTGTTACTTCGATGTATCGATGAAGATGGCGGACTTGGTGGTGACGTAACAACAAATTCGCTGGATATTCCTGATGCAAAAAGTTCCTTTTCAATTCACTTTCGAGGGAGTGGAACAATTGCTGGTCTTAATCCGATTGCTGAATGCATCGATGTTTTTGGTGCTGTTTCGATTTCGATTCTAAAGAACGACGGTGAAATTGCGAGTAACGAAAATATTGCATTAGTACGCGGAGGAACAAAAGATATTTTGTTTGCTGAAAGGACAATTCTAAATATTCTCGGGTACGCCTCTGGTATTGCTACGCGAACAAAATTATTTGTTGATGCAATTGCAGGAACAAACTGCAAGATTTGCGATACACGCAAGACAACGCCCGGACTACGGCTTCTTGACAAATATGCGGTTGTTTGTGGAGGCGGCACCTCTCATCGCTTGGGCTTGCACGATGCAGCGTTGTATAAGGATAATCATCTTGCAGGACTCAATGAATTGCAAAAGGAATTGTGCGTAGCAATTGCTTCTGCGAGAGCAGTTAGCCAATTGCAATTCGTCGAAGTAGAAGTAGACACTCTTGCGCAACTCAAACAAGTTTTGCAACTCCAAGTAGACATAGTATTGCTTGACAATATGTCTCCTGAATTACTACGAAAAGCAGTTGCAATCCGTGATGCGTCAGATTCGTCACCCCTGCTTGAAGCATCTGGTGGCGTGTCATTAGATTATGTGCGCAGCATCGCTGAAACAGGGGTTGACCGTATTTCGATCGGTGGCGTAACACACCAAGCCACTTGGATAGATGTAGGTTTGGATGCATTGGATGGGTAACCAGCGTATTCTTTTTCTTGAGGAAGTCTTGTCTACGCAAGATGCTGCAATTGAATATGACCTTCAAGCCGAGGATGCTTGTGTTTCTTTTCACCAGAGTGCAGGGCGGGGGCGTAGGGGTAACGAGTGGAATTCTAAAGGCGGTGTGGCGGTAACTGTTGTTTTACAAAATGCAACTCCGTATCTCCCGATCGCAGTTGCAGCAACACTCGCGGCGCAACTGAACAATCTCATCCCAGAACAGAACATTGGTATCAAGTGGCCAAATGATTTGTTCGTCGAGGGTAAAAAATTAGCTGGCATCCTCATCGAACAACGTGAGGACCGCTGGTTAGTTGGCGTTGGGCTCAACCTCTTTGCATCGCCACTTCCCACAGCATGCTTTCTCCAACAATTTGGAGCAGAGGTTGATTCTAAAGAGCACATTCCAATGTTGGTGGTTGGAAGTGTTCTTGATGCAGCACAACTCGATGAAAACACAGCAGTTAGCCAATGGCAAAAGCGAGACATCCTTGCCGGAACCACCCAATTCGTCCAGTCTGGCGACAATACTTTCGAGGGTCTCGTCCTCAATATTGATCCCTGCCACAATCTCCTTCTCCAAACAGCGCATGGAATCCTCGAACTCCCCGCAGCCACCTCAGCCATCATAAACGACCCAGCGGGTCGTTAATTTTCAATGGTTTTGATACCCTCGGATTAGTTTAGTATTGTTTGGTAGAATGTGGGGCTATGGAAGTGAAAGAGCCAGTTGAGATGCAGTGGAGGGTGCGCCCCGCAAAATTGCATAAAACAAAGGCGATTTGGGCGTCAATCTTTATTGTCGCGGTTGGCTTGGCGATCGCGTCATCGGGAATATTGCTCGGAATCGCTTTAGTGGGTGTACTCGTAGGTACGCAAGCAATATTTTTCTTTACAACGGCATACTCCATCGATGAGAAAGGGTTAGTTGCGAAGTTTCCACTTCGGAAGAAGCAATATTCTTGGGAGCAGGTCAGACGAGTGAAGTTTTTCAAAGAGGCGTGTATTCTGTTTACGCGGAAAAAACCTTCAAATTTGGATGGGTGGACTGGGATAACCGTGATGTACGGAGACAATAGAGACGAAGTCATTCGATCTATTAAATCACACCTTCTAGAGGGCACCGCTACATGAAAAAGGGTTGGTTTAAACATGCGTTTTACGTGGAAGGCGATGAACCAATTGAGCCGAATGAAACGCAAAAAAAAGCCCTAGACAAGCTCTGTAAGGGTATCATTCGCCGTGGATTAACAACGCCAGCCATCATTGGTGTTGAAATGGGTCGCCCACTCAATTTTTTGGGCTCCCAGACAATGCATTTTTTTTCTCCGCTCATTTCAGCGTTTGTCCCAACAAAAAGTTGGAGCGCAGTTGCGGAGTTTTTAGAACATCGCGGTTCGGTGGATTGGATCCGGAACCGCATTGAAGAGTTAGAAAACGAGTTGGACGACAAGTCCAATACGAACGAGAAACCTAAATTATGACAATCGATTTAGCAAACATTAATGTCATCCTCGCGACGGACTGCGGTAGTACGACTACCAAAGCTATTCTCATCGAAAAAGTTGACGGTGAGTACCGTCAAACCTATCGAGGCGAAGCGCCTACAACCGTTGAAAAACCATTTGCCAATGTGACCATCGGCGTAACGAACTCTGTAACCGAAGTTGGTGAGCTCGCAGGAAGGCAACTCACAAACGATGACGGAACAATCAAACAACCAGCCCAAGGCAACGATGGTTGCGACTTATATATCTCAACATCGAGTGCAGGTGGTGGTCTTCAAATGATGGTCGCGGGTGTGATTGCAGAAATGACCGCAGCATCTGCAAAACGCGCTGCTCTTGGTGCTGGCGCGATTGTGATGGACGTCATTTCGTCAAACGACAAGCGGCGTCCCCACGAACAAATTCAACGCATACGCGAACTCCGTCCTGATATGATTTTGATTTCAGGTGGAACAGACGGCGGCACTACGGAAAAAGTGGTGCAACTTGCCGAACTCATCGCGCCCGCAAAACCGCAACCACGTTTTGGTAGCGAATACGAAATGCCAATCATTTTCGCAGGCAACAAAATGGCTGCGGATGAAGTGGAATCAACGCTGCAAGAAGATTGGATTGACCTTGCAGTTGTAGAAAATCTTCGACCTAAACTTGAACAAGAAAACCTTGGACCTGCCCGCGATAAAATTCATG